>JARBUP010000279.1 GCA_029239575.1 Bacillota bacterium | reverse complement strand
AGCCCATTCCTCTTATTAAAGTGAAATCAAATTCAATGTCGTATTTACCATTTGCATATGCTTTTACATCATTTAATATTTCTTCAACTTCAGATACAACTGCATCTTCAACACCATAATTTCTTAATGATGCTGTTCCGTTATTATTAATGTTTTCAAGAGCTTCCATAATTTTATTAATGCAGTCTTCATTATATGATTTTTGCTGTAACTCTTTTTCTACCCCTGACATTCCAACTTTGTCTAATTTGTCAACTACTATACAAACCCCATCAAACTCATCTTCAGTAAATCCACAGTTTATAATTACAGCTTTTAAAACTCTTCTGTCGTTAAAACGAACTTTGAAATCTGTAATATCAAGAGCGTTCAATGCTTTTGCAGTTGTTGTTATAAGTTCTAATTCAGCTGCTTTTGTTCCATCTCCTATTATATCGATGTCACATTGCTTGAAACTTCTATATCTTCCTTTTTGAGCACGTTCAGCTCTAAATACATTACCAACTTGCAAAGCCTTAAATACAGTAGGTAACTTTGCTTTGTTGTTGCAGTAGAAACGGCTGAGGGGAACAGTTAAATCATATCTTAAACCTAAATCAGCTAAGTCATCTTCAGTTAAGCCTTCTTTTGCAAAATCAAGTTTTTCGCCTCTTTTTAAAATTTTAAATATGAGCTTTAAGTTTTCTCCACCCTTGCTACCAATTAAATTTTCAATATTTTCAACAACAGGTGTTTCAATTAATTCAAAACCGCATTGTTTATAAGTGTTAATAATTAAATTTTCTACATAATCTCTAATTTCTTTTTCTTGAGGAGTAATGTCCCTCATTCCTTTTGCAGGATTTAAATTTGCTTTCATAATGCCTCCTTGAGATAATTTGTTTTGAAATTAAGACAGTTAAATTAAAAAAACTCTCATCTATATAACAATTAATTAATTGTTAAGGACGAAAGTTAAATGCTACTTGCGTGGTGCCACCTTACTTCGCCGATATTTCCCAATATCAGCCTCTGCGAGTAAATACTCTATTATGTAACGGATAATCCGAATCAGCCTACTATAATTTCGGTGATTAGCTCAAAGATGTGTTCAACATACCACAATACCCCTTCCACCAGCCGGGAGCTCTCTATAACGTTAAATATGAATACTATTTCTCATCATCGCTTAAATATTTATACTATTATACAGAAGAATAAAACATAAAAATTGATTTGTCAATAGTTAATTTGTTGATTTATTTTCGTTAGATTCGTTAACTTCAAATATATCAATAACATTTTCATTATTAAGTATATCTTTTGTATTAGGTTTTATTAATTTTGACAAAACAAATGTAGTTAAAACAGCGGCTAAAATTCTTGATCCTAAGACCATATATAAATTAGCGCCCACTGCTGCAAATATTAATGTATCTTCAATAACTGCATGGCAAAGTGACAAAAACATACATATTAAAAATATGCTTCTTTTATCTAAATTATATTGCTTGGCGCTATTAATGATTGTTCCAGCTCCAATTAAAAGGCCGAATACAATACCAATAACAAGAGAAATAGACGAATTTTCATGGATATTAAAAAATTTAGTAAAAGGTTTTAATAATTTTGAAATTTTATCAATTAATTTTATATCTTTAAAAACTTCAATTATTATCATTATTGGAATAATTATTTTCGCCATGTCCCAAATAAATAATAATAAACTAATAAATATATCTAATATTAAGTTCATATGATCACCCAAATATCCTAAAATATAAAAAACCAAATAAAACTGAGAAAAAAATTCTTGCTAAAGCACTTGCTAAAGCGCTTACACCAAGTTTTTTAACAACGGCAGATTCGCTTATTAAATTATGAGCAATTGAAACCATAATTGCAATTGTAGTTGCTTGAACAGCATTTAATTTTATAACAGCCATTGTGCCAAGAGCAGCATAAATCCCTGAAAAATATCCAATCATCAAAGTAAGAGATGCTTCACCTGGAAGTCCGAAAAATGACATGAAAGGAGTGAAAAAATCTGCTATAACATTTAACAGACCGGAAATCGAAAGAATTTTAACACCTATGTAAATAGGAGCCATCATTTTTAATAAATCCAATAAAGTTTTAATACCATTATTAAAACCTCTTTTAAAAGTATCCTGTGTAACCATAAAACCCAAACCCCCAATATAATCATTAATAACATTATACATTCAAACAAAAGTAAAAACAACTCGAAGATTTGGGGGATTTAGTCGGAGATTTGGGGACGGAGCTTTCGCTGCTTGGGGACGGACCCTTTTCTGCAAAAGCTCCGTCCCCAAATCACCTAATCCCTAAAGTAAAGTTCAAATTTCCAAATTATTCAAATTTAATTTTGACATTTATATAAAAGTATATATAATATTATATAGAGGTGATTATATGCCAAGGCAAGCTCGTATAAAGAGCAGCACGGGAATTTATCATGTTATGATAAAAGGCATAAATAAGGAGCAAATATACAAAAAGGATATTTATAAAGCAAATATATTAAAGTTTATTAGAGAAATTAAAGAAAAAGATAAATTTTTTGTTATTGCATATTGCATAATGAACAATCATATGCATTTATTGATTAAAGTTGAAGAAGATAACCTTGCTGACATTATGAGAAAAATTAATGTCAAATTTGCTATGTATTATAATTATTTTGAAGAAAGAAATGGATATGTGTTTCAAAATAGGTTTAGAAGTGAAGCTGTTGAAGATAGAAACTATTTGTTATGTGCCTTGAGATATATACATAATAACCCTGTTAAAGCGATGTTAGCAGATAGTATATACAAATATCCATGGAGCAGCGCGAACGATTATATTAGTGGAAATTCTAATATAATTAGTGAAAAATATTTAAATGGAATTATGAAAATGTTTAATAATAAACAAGAATTTATTAATTTTCATGGTGTTTTTGATGATAGATTGTATATGGATATTAAAGAAGAGCAAAATAAAGTTATTCAGGAAATAATTAATAATACAATTGATCATTATATATTAGAAAAAGGAATTGTTGACAAAAGTCAAATTACTCAAGCACAAAAGGAAGAACTTGCATCGAAATTATTAAAATATAAATTTATATCCAAATCCGAAATAGCAGAAAAATGTAATATATCCATCCATAAAGTATCAGATATAAAAATATAAAATTGAATTTTTAGGGACGGAGCTTTTGCTGCCTGGGGACGGACCCTTTGCAGCAAAAGCTCCGTCCCCAAATCACTTAAAGGAGTAGCATAATAATATGAAATTTAGAAATGTTTTTTTATCATTAATTGTTTTAATTTTTGTTTTGTCTAATATTGGGTTTGCTGATGTGCAAAGTTCAAATTTAGACACTAATACAAGTACAAGTTTATCAAGTTATTCAGCAAATTATAATAAATATATAAATAAACCATATGGCTATGAAATTGTTTTACCGAATTATTTAAAATTAAATGAAGATATAGTTAGCGTAAAAAGTCGTTTTGAATCTGAAAATCTTGTAGTTGAATTGCTTTATGATAATTTTGAAAATACGCTTGATACTTTTTCTATTTATAATGATTATGGAAACAGGGGTATTAAAAAAAATCCTGAATTTAATGTAACTAATGAGTATTATCATAACTTTAATGGAGTAAAAGGTTATATAGTTCTGTATAATAGAAACAAAATATCATCACCATCATCTGGTGCGGACAGAAATTATTACGCAACCATATCTTTCGCTCGTTCAGACAAAGAAGTTATAACAGTTTTCATGAAATCAGCGGATCCTATTTACATTGAATACATAATGAAAAATTTTAAGTTTATAAATAAAACAGGTGAAATGAAACAGGACGCTGTATTTGAACCCACAAAGAAAAATTTTGATCCATTAACTCAAGAATTTTATGATAAATATTTTATTAATAATGATAAAGTTGATTTCGGTATTTTCGAACCAACATTTCCAATTTAT
>JARBUP010000030.1 GCA_029239575.1 Bacillota bacterium | reverse complement strand
CCTGTTGCAAGAACTACATCAACTGATTTCATAAGTTCTGCAGATGCAGCAATAGTAGGTTCACTTAATATTTGAATTGCATTTTCTGGACATCTTACGCCTTGTTTTTTCATTTCTGCATTTATTAACTCAACAGTATAAGTACTGCAATTTTTTGATCTTGGATGTGGTGAAACTATTATTGAATTTCCGCCTTTTAAAGCAAACATTGCATTACACATAGGTGTTACAATTGGATTTGTAGTTGGTGTAGCAGCTCCAATAACTCCAATTGGTTTAGCTACAAAAGTAAGACCTTTTTCTTCATCAGAATCTATTATACCTACAGATTTCTTATCTTTTATGTGATTGTAAATTGCTTTGGATTTACCTTTATTTTTTGCAACTTTATCTTCATAAACTCCCATACCAGTTTCTTCAACTGCCATTTTGGCTAATAATTCCGCATTATCATAAACAGTTTTTCCTATTACTTTTACTATAGCATTTAATTCTTCTTGAGAATATGTTGCTAATTCCTGCTGTGCAATTCTTGCTTTTTCAATTAAATCTTTAATTAATACTTTGTCATCCATTTTAGTTCTCCTTTATTTTTTAATGCAACTTAAATATATTTAAACATTATTGCAATCAGATAAGTGTAAAAATAACTTCAATACATATACTCAAAATAAAACAGCTAATTTTAACATCTTATCGATTTATAACATAGTTGCTCAAATTAATTTGATAAATCATGTAGCGAATATGAAAATATGCAAATAACTTTTCAGTTTCGTTTCTTGGTATTGTACTTAAAATGCAATTGACAAAGCTTCAACATGCATAATTTAGTGGTGTAGCTTATAATTCTTTAGTGCAATGTCTTTTTTTTGACAATCTCACGCGTAAAAATTGCATTTTATTTACTTTTCGAATTCTATTTTTATCATTATTTGCACTCATATAAATGAATTATTTTATATATATAAATTCCAAAGTCACTTGTATAACTCATTTTATCACATATTGCATTAGTTTAAAAGGCTTTTTTTAAAAAAATATCTGACAATTAAAAATAAAAATTATAGCTTTATTTTTAAATATAAAGCTATAATTAAATGTTAATTTTTAAACTTTCAAAATAATTCTTCCTTCTTTTTTAATTAAGAATGAACTTCTTAAATAATAATCAATATCCTTTAATTTTTATCTACTTTTATTATTAGTTTTTTGTTTTTCTAATAAATAACTTCAAAATTTAAATATTATACACCATCTTTTGAGTATTTTGTCCTAAAAATTCTACTGAATTTTTTGCCCATAATGAATCTTTGGCAATTGCTCTGCCAACACCAATTAAATCTGCCTTACCTTCCTCAAGCAGCATTTCTGCAACATCAGGTTCAGTAATACCTCCTGTTAATATTACAGGTAGTGATACAACGCTTTTAATTGCTTCAGAGAGTTCTGAAAAATAACCCTGTTCATTTCGTTCAGGAATTTCATATCCACATAAACCTCCTGTTACATCCAAAACATCTATTCCAGCCATTTCAAAAAGTTGTGCTGCAATTTTGCTTTCTTCAATTGAAATACCACCTTCAATATAATCAGATACTCCTAAACGCAAAAATAACGGATAATCATTACCTACTGCATTTCTTATTTTTCTTATTATTTGCAAATGCATTAAAATTCTACTTAAAATATCGCCGCCATATTCATCAGTACGTTTATTAGTTAGTGGTGATAAAAATTGATTTAAAAGATATCCATGTGCTGAATGAATTTCAACACCATCAAAACCTGCCTTTTTGGCACGAAGAGCAGCATCCTTAAAACTTTCTATTATTTCATTTATTTCATTTTTAGTTAACTCTCTTGGAGCTAAGTCATTTAATTTTCTTGGATTTACAACAGCTGAAGGTGCAACAATGCAACCTGCATGATTTATTTGCATAACTGCTTTTGAACCATTATTATGAATTACATCTGCAAGTTTTTTCAAATCTTCAATAAAATAATCTTCTGCAATAGAAATTTGATTCTTAGTTGACTGACCATTCTTCACATAACCGTGCTCTATAATTATTAAAGAAATATAACCTCCTTTTGATTTTTCATTATAATAATCTAATAACTCTTTACTTACTCTTCCATCATTTTCAGCTTGAGAAGTTACCATAGGAGGCATTACTAATCTATTATTTAATGAAAGATTTTTCATTTTTAAAGGTTTAAGCAAATTTGACATATTAATCTCCTTTTATTTATATAAAATTGTAGTATTTATCCTTTCCATATTTAAATAAAATACAAATAAACCTTGTTAATAATTAATTGCAAGGTTTATTTATATGAAAGCATTTATATTCAATTATTATTACAACATTGATTTGTATTTTCTTTATAAATTATTTATATTCATAAAACCCTTTTCCAGTTTTCCTACCCAACAGATTTGCTCTAACCATTTTTACTAACAATGGATGAGGCCTATATTTTTGATCTCCGAATTCTTTATATAATACTTCCATTATAGCTAAACATACATCATTGCCTACCATATCTCCTAAAGCTAAAGGTCCTATAGGGTGGTTTGCCCCTAATTTCATTGCCGTGTCGATGTCATCTGCCTTAGCTATTCCTTCTGCCAATATTCCTACAGCTTCATTAATCATAGGAATCAATATTCTATTAACTACGAATCCAGGTGCTTCTTCAACTTCAACTGGTGTTTTACCTATCTGTTGAGCTAATTGAAGGATTAAATCTTTTGTATTTTCTGATGTAGCTATTCCTTTAATTATTTCAACCAATTTCATCACTGGAACCGGATTAAAGAAATGCATTCCTATTACTCTATCAGGTCTGTTAGTAGCACTTGCTATTTCAGTTATTGACAAAGATGAAGTGTTAGTTGATAATATTGTTTCTGCCTTGCATATTTTATCTAATTCAGCAAACATCTCTTTTTTTAATTTCATATCTTCTGTTGCTGCTTCAATAACTAAATCAGCATCTTTAGCATCTTCTATTGCTTGTGTCGATGTAATAAAAGAAAGAATTCTTTCTTTATCTTCCACTGTTATTTTTCCTTTTGAAACCTGCTTATCTAAATCTTTGTATATTAATTTCATTCCTTTGCCTGGAGTTCTTTCTCTCATAAAAACTTCTATCCCTGCCTGAGCAAAAGTTTGAACTATTCCAGCTCCCATTGTTCCTGATCCTAATACATATATTTTCATTTGTATACTCCTTTAAATTTTAATATTTTAGATACACATTTTAAAATTTGGCTACTTCTTTAATCAGCCCAAATTTCTTCATCCGTAGGCGCTGTTTTGTCTACAACTCTTCCTATTCTTGAAACATTCATTAAATGTTTATAATCTAAGTTTTCTGAAATACTGTTGTTTCCCCATGTACCGCATCCTAATGTAGTAGTAGGAGCAAATCCGTTGTATAATGATCCTCCAGCTGTTGTTGATGATGGAGCATTAACTACCAATCTACTTACTGTTAAATTGATACCTGCATATTCAATATGCTCTTTATTATTTGAATGAATTGCAGCAGAATGCCCTTTTCCTTCATAATCTAAATTAGTTTGCGCTATTTTTACTGCATCTTCAAATGTATCATATTTAAGAGAAATCATAACTGGACACATTTTTTCTTTGCATAATACATCTTCTGTGCCTATTCCTTCAGCTTTTAATATTATTACTTTAGTGCCTTCAGGAATTTTTACTCCGGTTAATTTTGCAATTGTTTGAACTGACTGTCCTACAACATCTTTGTTTATTATTCCGTCTATGAACAGAACCTGTCTGAAAATATCAATTGTTTTACTGTCATCAATATAATAAGCTCCATTTTCTACTGCTGCAGCTATTACTTCTTCATATTTATCTGCAGGAGCAATTATTGATTGTTCTCCTGAACAAATAATACCGTTGTCAAATTTTCTGCCTTCGATAATTTTTGCTGTAGCTTCTTTAAAATCAACATCTCGGTCCACAATTACTTGAACATTTCCAGGACCTACTCCAAAGGATGGTTTACCGCTTGAATATGCAGATTTAACCATTGCAGCACCGCCTGTTGCTAAAACTACATCAACTGATTTCATAAGCTCTGCAGATGCAGCAATTGTTGGTTCCCTCAGTATTTGAATTGCATTTTCTGGACATCTTACGCCTTGTTTTTTCATTTCTTCATTTATTAAATCAACTGTGTATGAGCTGCAGTTTTTTGATCTTGGATGCGGTGATACTATTATTGAATTTCCGCATTTCAATGCAAACATTGAATTACACATTGGTGTTACTATTGGATTTGTGGTCGGTGTTGCTGCACCTATTACTCCTATTGGTTTAGCTACAAAAGTAAGACCTTTTTCTTCATCAATATCTATTATGCCTACTGATTTTTTATCTTTAATGTGATTGTAAATAGCTTTTGATTTACCTTTGTTTTTTGCTACCTTATCTTCATAAACTCCCATTTCTGTTTCTTCAACAGCCATTTTAGCCAATTTTTCTGCATTATCATAAACAGTTTTACCGATTATCTTTACTATTGCATTTAATTCTTCCTGAGAATATGTTGCTAATTCTTGTTGAGCAATTCTTGCTTTTTCAATTAAATCCTGAATTAATTTTTTATCATCCATTTTATATCTCCTTAATATTTGTAACATCTAAAATATAAACTTATTAAATAAGTCTATTGCATAAATGATGCCAATACATGAATTAAAAATAAAACCTTTAAATATCAATAAATTAATTCTAATTTTTTATAAATGTAATGATTTTTGAAATATCTTGATACATTTATGTGTCATATATGACATTCGCATTAAGTAAAGTCTTAAATATGTCACAATAAAAACACATATAATTCCACATTTATGGTTGGATAAAAAAAGGAAATAAATACAAATAAAGATTCTCAGCTCTTATTAAACATACTGCCTTGAAATTTAAATCAAAAATCAAACAAATGCATTCATAGACAAAAAATATCAAAATTGACTTAATTGACACAATCATTTATAATTTACTTAATGAAGTAAGGAGGAAATGACATGTTCGATGAAAATATGGTATTAAAGGTTGCTAAGGAATGGAATAGCTTTATAATAAATGATAATTGCAGTCCAACTATTACAAGGTCTGAAATATATGAATCATGGAAAAGATCAAAAGAATATGGTGTTGATCCATTTACTTTAAAAAACAAAGTTTTAAGCAAAACTGAACTTGAAAAAAAATTGAATAAGAAAAGTGAATTAATAAAAGTTGCAATGCCATATATAAATAAAATATATTCTTTTGTTCAAAATTCAGGTTTTGTTGTATTCTTAACTGATGAGGACGGAATAATACTAAGCTTGGTTGGAGATGACGATATTATATCTAAAACAAAAGATTCCTCAAGTTTACAGGTTGGAGTTGACAGAAGCGAAAAATACTCAGGAACTAATGCTATGGGCACATGTATAGCCCTGAACAAACCAATTCAAATGTATGGACCTGAACATTGGGTTAAATATCAACATAAGCATACTTGTTCGGCTGCTCCTATTCATGATATAGAAAACAATATAATAGGTTCTTTGGATGTTACAGGCGCCATGGAAAATGTACACAGCCATACTTTAGGAATGGTTGTAGCAGCTGTTGACGGTATAGAAAAAGAATTGAAATTAAACAATGCATATAATAAGCTATTTATTGAAAACAACAAAACATCCACAACTTTGAATTCCATCAATACAGCCCTCATAGTGATTTCTAAAGATGGAAACATATTAAATATAAATAAATCTGCTGCCGAATTATTTAATATTAACTGTAATAATACTGTCAATGAAAAGATCAATGACGTATTGGATTATGATAAAACTAAAATCAATTTAGAACATTTAGACAAAAATTACATGGACACTGAGTTAGAAATACAGGGCAAAAAATTCAGCATTACAACTGCAACTTACAATAACAAAAGTGATCAGTCAGAAGGCTCAGTAATATCTTTTCGTGAAATGAAAAGAATCCATAAATTAGTTAATAAATATAGTGGTTTTTCAGCTTCATATACAGTTGACGACATAGTTGGAAATTCATCTCAAATATCTTATGTTAAAAACCTATGTTTAAAAGCTGCAAAAAGTACTTCAAATGTTTTAATATTAGGAGAAAGTGGCACCGGCAAAGAATTAATGGCACAATCAATTCATAACGCAAGTTCACGTTCCAATGAACCTTTTATTGCAATTAATTGCGGCGCATTGCCAAAAGGTCTTATAGAAAGTGAATTATTTGGCTATGAAGGCGGTTCATTCACTGGAGCAAATAAAGAAGGAAAGCCTGGAAAATTTGAATTGGCAGATGGCGGAACAATATTCCTTGATGAAATTGGTGACATGCCCTTAGATACTCAAGTAAGTTTACTTAGAGTATTGCAAACTAAGAGTTTGATAAGAATTGGCGGAACAAAACCAGTCCCAGTTGATATAAGAATAATTGCTGCAACTAACAAAAATTTATTAGAAGAAATCAGTCAAAACTCATTCAGAGAAGACTTATATTACAGATTAAATGTTTTGACAATTAACGTTCCTCCATTAAGAGAGCGAAAAGCTGATATTAAGTTATTATCCAATCATTTTCTTAATTACTATAATCGTACTTTAAATAAAAATATAAAAGTTATGGACGATAAAGTTTTAGAAGCCTTTAGTAATTATTCATGGCCAGGAAACATAAGAGAGATGGAAAATGTCATTGAAAGAGCCATAAATATTGTAGATACTGACAAAATAACAATAAATGATTTGCCTATGCAATTTTTACATTTGGGTTCTGATAACATTCTTGCAAACTCTAAATTTAAAAACAACAAACTTACTAAATCACAACCTGATAGTAATTTTAATATGGATTTGCTGGACAAAAAAAAGTTTTTAGAAAAAGATGAAATTGAAAAAGCGCTTTATATTAATAGAGGCAGTGCCACAAAAGCTGCAGAATATTTAGGTATAAGCAGAAAAACAATTTATAGAAAAATGGAAAAATATAATATTGTAATATCTGATTTCAGGTAAACAAAAATAAGGATATTGACTTAAAATCAATATCCTTATTTTATTTATTATTTTTTATGTTCTAATATTTATTTATACAAAATTGTATTTTATTATAATTAATATAAACTTGAATAAATATTGACTAAATCTTCTTTAGTAAATGGAACATAATTATTTTTTAATAATCTTTGCTGTTTCTCTAAAACTGATTCTGAAAATCCTTCTATTTCTTCTACTTTCATACCGTATTCACGCAAAGGTTTTAAATTTAACAAATTATTAAGCAATTTTCCTAAATCTTCAAATGCATTTTCTTCTGTTGAACCAATTATTTTAGCAAATAATTTCTTTAATTCTTCAATTTTACCCACAGGTTGTTTTTGTTGATAGTATTTAAATACTGCAATAAAAAATTGATAATTTGCTTCACCATGTGGAACGTGGTATACTCCACCTAAAGGATATGACATAGCATGAACTGCCCCAACTCCTGTGTTGCCAAACGCAATACCTGCATAATTGCTTGCTACAAGAAAATCTTCAATTATAGTTCTAAAATGTTCCTGTCCTTTTTCAACAACTTCCATATATCCATTTAATATCATTTCCATAGCTTTAATGCTGAAAAGTTCTGAATAGCTGTTTGAATTTGGAGATAAATATGATTCTGCTGCATGTATTAATGCATCAACAGAACTTGTTATAAAAACTTTATAAGGTAATTTAACTAATAATTCAGGAATCATAATTGCATAATCAGCACAAAGTTCATTACCTGCTAAACCCATTTTAGTATTTTTATTAGTCAGTAAAGCTATTGAAATATTAGTAACTTCGCTACCTGTTCCACAAGTAGTTGGTACGATTATTAATTCTTTTTCCTTAACTATTGGAACTTCTCTTAAAAACAACTGCTCTGAACGATCTGCTTGTTTTAAAACAAATATTTTTGCTATATCAACAATGCTTCCTCCTCCAATAGCTACTACCCTTTTGAAATCAATAGCTTTTATATCTGCTAATATTCTATCTATCATTTCATCAGTTGGTTCACCTAAAGCATAATGTTCTGGAAAAACTACATTTAATTTTTCTTCCCTGTCTTTTAAATATGCGTTAAAAACTGGATCAATAGTTAATATTAAATCATTTTCACCTATATTAAATTCCTTATAAAATTCTTCAAATGTATTTAATTTATGAATTTCCGTTTTAATTGATAATTGCCTCATTTTGCCTCTCCCTTTTCTTACTATTTTTTATAGAGATTCTTTAAATCTCATTTCATATTCTTTTGATAATTCATCTCTGAAATCAGGATGAGCTATTGATATTAATGCTGCTGCCCTTTGTTTTAAAGACTTTCCTTTTAAATCAGCGATTCCATATTCAGTCACTATATATTGAACATCATTTCTTGATGTTGTTACTGCCGAACCATGATCTAAAAATGGAACTATTCTTGATAATTTTCCTTTTGAAGCTGTTGATGGCATAGCTATAATTGCTTTACCATTTCCGTCTTCAGACATGCTAACCCCTCTTACATAGTCAACTTGGCCTCCAACGCCGCTAAATTGTTTTAATCCAATAGCTTCAGCACAAACCTGTCCCATTAAATCAACTTGTAAACATGAATTAACTGAAACCATATTGCTGTTTTTCATTACAACTATAGGGTTATTAACATAATCAACAGGATACATTTCAACTGATGGATTATCATTGACAAAGTCATATAGTTTTTTAGATCCCATTAAAAATGTAACAATCATTTTTCCTTTGTGAATTGATTTTTTGCTGTTGTTTATTACACCAAGATTATACAAATCAACTACTCCATCAGAAAACATTTCAGAATGAATTCCTAAATCTTTTTTATTTTTCAAAGATAATAAAACAGCATCCGGAATTGCTCCTATTCCTAATTGCAATGTTGAACCGTCTTCAATTAATTTAGCACAATTTTCACCTATTGCTTTTTCGACATCTCCAATTTTTGGTAATGCAAGTTCCAGCAAAGGTCTTGAAACTTCAACAATATAATCCATTTCAGATATATGTATGAAATTATCGCCAAATGTTCTTGGCATTTGATCATTAACCTGTGCTATTACTATTTTAGCTTTGTCCGCAGCTGGCTTTGTAAAATCACATGATATTCCAAAACTGCAAAATCCATGCTCATCAGGAGATGATACCTGAATTAAAGCAACATCCACAGGCAATTTAGTTTTAAATAATTTTGGCACTTCATAGAAAAATGTAGGCGAAAAATCTGCTCTTCCATCATTAACAGCTTCCCTTGTTCCACTGCCCACAAATAATGCATTATGTCTAAGATGTCCTTTCATTTCAGGTCTGCAATATCCGCAACTTCCCATAGCAACCATATGAACTATTTCTACATTCTCATATTGTTCATAATTATCTATCATTGCATCCACTACCACTGTTGGTTCAGCTGCTGCATGGCCTGTAACAACCCTGCAGTTTGATGGTATATGTTTAACAGCTTCTTGTGCAGTTGTTAATTTTTGTTTATATAATACTTTCCAATCCATAATATCAACTCTTTTCTTGAATATTGTAAATCTCATTTATTTCA
This sequence comes from Bacillota bacterium, assembly GCA_029239575.1. Lineage (GTDB taxonomy): Bacteria > Bacillota > Clostridia > Tissierellales > Sedimentibacteraceae > Sedimentibacter. Next base: position 7,099 of record JARBUP010000030.1, on the reverse strand, counting down.
TTTTTAATTTTATGAATTTCTTCTATTGACTTTATTACTATATATTTAGTTTTTGTTTTATACTTTTTATAATCAGCACAACAAACTGAACATCCGCAAAAAACAATTATTAAATCATATTCAAATGAATTTGAATTGCTGTTTACTGTCTGGTATATGATATTCTTATATTCATTTTTCAAAATATCATAAAATAATTTTCTGTCATATTTTGGGTTGCATCCACCGCAAAATTTTACGCCTGCAATCATAAAACTCTCCTTAATTAATGACGGATCTCGTATAAGTGGGATCCGTCGTTTATTTATTTATGGATTATTTTATTCCTGCAATTTCTTTTGCAAGTGCTTTTTTATGTTCTAAATTAGATTGTCTTGCAATCATAATTCTTTGTGCTTGAGGAGAACCTGCACCATGCATTGATTCAGTTCTGTAACCAACTGCAGCTGCACCCAATGCCATGTTTTCTACTAATCTTAGTATTCTCATTCTGTCAACAGTTGGAACACTATCAACACCTTTAAAATACTTTTCACAGTAACCTCCGATTTCAGGCGAATCAAAATCAGCTTGTGATGGCATTGTAACCATTAAACCACCTGCTATATCTTCTGCCAATCTAACTATTTCATAAGGGAATCTTGTTACATTTTGTTTACACACATTTGCTAATAAATTATCAATATAATAATTTCCTGCTTGTGTTTTGCTTCCTTCTGCTGAACAAGCTATTCCACAACTAAATAATGTTTCATTTAAATGAGTCATTTCAATTAATTTATCTTTAATATGTGAAGCTTTTGCTGCACCGTTATAATCTGCTGCTAATGCTGCTGCACCAATCAATACATCGCCAACTCCAACTTTACATCCGCCATAACTTTGTCTGTGGTATCCTGCAAATCTTTCTACCATCATACCTGCAAAATCATATTCTTCACATAAAAACACCTTGTCCCATGGAACAAAAACATCTTCAAACACTACTAATGCTTCTTGTCCACCAAACTTCTTATTTCCTAAATCAACATCTGCATTTTTTTCTAACTTTCTTGTATCACATGATTGTCTTCCATAAATCATGAATACTCCTTCAGCATCAGATGGAACTGCAAATGCAACAGCATATGCTTTATCTTCTTCTTTCATTGCTATAGTAGGCATGATTAAATGTTCATGAGAATTTATAGAACCTGTTTGATGAGCTTTTGCTCCTCTTACAACAATTCCATCTTCTCTTTTTTCAACAATATGAACATACATATCAGGATCTTTTTGTTCGCTTGGAGATAAAGCTCTGTCACCCTTTGGATCCGTCATAGCTCCATCTATTGTCAAATCATTTTCTTGTACATAAATTAAATATTTTTTGAAATTTTCATGATAATTAGTTCCGTATTTTTTATCTGTTTCAAAAGTTGTTGAATAAATTGCATTAAAAGCATCCATTCCAACACATCTTTGAAAACATGAACCTGTTTTTTGTCCTAAAAGTCTTTGCATCTTAACTTTTTTAACTAAATCTTCTGTGCTTTGATGCAAATGACAAAATCTATTAACTTTTTTTCCAGTTAAATTCGATGTAGCTGTTATTAAATCTTCATATTGAGGATCATGTGCTAAATCATAAGTCATTGCAACTGAGTTAATTGATGGCCTAACCAATGGATGGTCAACAAAATTTTCAACTCTCTCTCCCATAATATATACCTTAGTTTTTAACTTCCTTAAACTTTCGATATACTCATTTCCTGTCATTAATGCCATGATATTTTTCTCCTACTTTAATTTATATTTTTATTAATATTGATTAATTATTGTATGACATCTTAACTTGCAAATATTATGCCAGTTTTAAATATTATAGTTAATTTATTTAAATATTTAAATTAGAGGGACTTTTATTAAACAGAAATATCTATTATATAATATATTTCTTTTGTATTTAATTTAAATAAATTATTTTTGTTAATCTTTTAACTAACATATTTAAAGCTTGCACGTGTCATAAGCGTGTCATAATTGACCATGACTCATATAAATGTCACATAATTCATTATAATACTAAAATAATATTTTAACAATATATTTTTGAATATTTTAGAGATTACACGAAAAAAATGATTCCCAATTAACTCAGAAATCACCTTTTATTTAATACTATTTAAAATATATTCCTTAGTTGCAATGCAACCTGATTTGCAACAAATTTACCTGAATAAAGAGCGCCCTGAATCCATCCTGGTTTTGTTGATACGTGTTCTCCAGCAAAAAATACTTTATTATTATATTCTGGCAAAAGCATATTGTAAGAAAAAAATAATTTTTGCCCAGGATATCCTTCTGCAAAAGCTCCTCTCGCCCATGGCTCATTGTTCCAATGCACTGTACGGTGACTTTCAATTAATGTATCTATGTAACCTTCCGGTGTGCCATGTACTAATTCAACATTTCTTTTTACTAATTCAAATCGTCTTTCGGGATTTTGATTTGCAACTCTTAGTGAATCCTGGCCTAAATTATATGATGCCAAAATAGTACCAGGTTCTTCGTATGTACAATTTCGGCCATTTTCGCATCTTATATGGTCCGTTGGATAAACAATGGATTGTATAGGAAGGTCTGTAAATGAAATTCCTCCGTTAATTCGCCCATATGGTTCATCTTCCTCCCAAAAACGTCTTCTACAGAAAAATGCTGTTTTTTGTGCATCCAAATAATTCAATTCCTTGATTGCTTGCATTTTTTGGTCACTGAAATATGGATACAGTTCTACTTCTCTTAATGTAGAAAATGGAATTGCACATATTACATAATCAAATTGTTCCATATTTTCATTATTGTTATGATCAGTATATCTTATATTCACACTATCATTTGATTTTGAAATTCCATTTACTGCATAACCTAATTTTATATTTACTTTTCCTAAAAGATTTGGATCATACATAAATTCTTTAGGGTTATTACTTTCAAGGGAATTAATAAATGCTAATGGTAAATTAACCATGCCCCCTGTAATTCTGTAAGTGTTTAGAAAATCAAGAGAATATAAACCATTAAGCGAATTATTATAACCTAAATTCATGCCTGCACTTGTAAAAGGTTCCACTGAAGTAATTAAATTTATCGCACCTTGACTTAATCCTAATATTTCATAAACCTGTCTTTCGCTTAGTTTTGTAAGATAAGTATATTGTTCAGAATATTGTGGAAGAATTTTCAAAATTTCTGTTCGTTGCTGTGGAGTCATATTGTTTAAAACAGTTTCAGAAGCATAAGAACTTAATTCGTTCCACGGTGTACTTCGTTCTATTTCAGTTAAACTATAAAAAGGATATAAATTTTCAGTAATACTTTGACCACTAAAATCCCGTCTCATCCTAATATTATTCATATACATAAAATTGTTTGACTGAGGTGATGTAAGTGATTCAGTATTTAAATTAAATAAATTTATATAATGCCAAGTTGTTTCATGGGATACAGGCATTCTCATTGCACCCAGTTCTGAAAAATATTTTTTAGAATTATCAAAATAATGTGTGTAAATTCTTCCTCCAATTCTATTTTCCTCAGCATCAAAAATAGTTATATTTGCGCCTAATTTTCTTAGTTCATATGCAGAGCACAAACCCGCTAAACCACCACCTATAATTCCAATATTCACATTACTTAGAGACATTGGTTGAGAATATCTATAAATATCAGCTGGTGGGCTTAATAAATCTATTATATTTTCAAAGTCCTCCACTCTTCCTGCTCTATTTAAAGATTCGTAAAATATTTGATGTCTTTGTTCATTAGTGGGATTATAAAAAGAATTTTGAATTGCCATATGTATTTCCCCCTTGATTTATACGTAAAACAAATTTAACTTGTGAATTTTTACGTGATAATGTCATCATAATAAATATATTAATCAATGGGATTTTTAATGACAGAAAATAATAATGAGTTTAGAAATTTCAAAAAAATATTGGAGATTACTTATATGGAAATCCCCAATGTTAATAATAAATCATATTTAACTAACAATTCTATAATAAGTTCTTGCGGTCAAAGCATAAACAATTGAATAAAACAGTGCAAAAATTAAAATTGTTGCAATTGTACATGCCAAAAATAAAGATGTATTTGTTAAATTAAATAATAAAAGCAATTTAGTTATGACTTTAAAAGCAAATGCTATGTGGATTACAGCTGCTACAAGAGGTAAGAAAAATACTGTTAAAACTTGTGCTTTAATAGCATGTTTTACTTCATCATGGCTCATGCCCACTTTTTGCATGATTTCAAATCTCTCCTTGTCGTCATAGCCTTCTGCAATCTGTTTGTAATAAATTATTAATACCGTTGCCATAATAAATAATACACCTAAAAATATCCCCAGGAAAAATAAACCACCATAAATGGTATAGAAACTATCTCTTGAAATTTCTGCGCCTTCAGCACGACTATATCCATCCAAGTCGTCATTTGCAAACTCTTTTTGCAAGTTATTTACAATTTTTATTTGTTCTTCTTTGCTGCCAGCAAGATCAAATGCATAATAATATGACAGTTCCTCCATTTCATAATCTGTACCTGAATAAATGGCATTTTGAACCTGTTTAATTGTATTTATGTCATTAACTACTATTACATAATTATTTGTTAAACTCTCATTTGTTGCAGTCATAGAATTAAGTGAGCTTAAATGCTCTTTAATAGAGAGTTTTAAACCATTTATATTTATTATATCTTCAGATATTTCTCCTCTTTGTTCATATAAAAGCACTTCCCCTTTTGATAGTGTTACTGATTTATTTTCCAATCTGTTATAATCATCTATTATGGTAAATTTTAAAGTGGACATTTTGCTATAATTATCAACATTAAAAGAATCCTCTTGATATTTAACAAAATTTGATTCATCCTGATTTAATACAAAGTTCATCAAATGATATTTTATTATATTTTTTGGCTCTAAATTTGCAATAGTTGTATGTTTTTCTACCGAATTTTCTATGAACTCCTCATATTCCTTTGAAGCATTAAAGGATTTTATAACAATATTTCTTGGAAATGCATTTCTTAAAACATCTTCAACACCCATATACAGCGATACAGTTGTAGATATCATTATGATTACTGCTGTTGATAATATACAGATGTTAGCAAGGCCTGCTGCATTTTGCTTCATGCGATAAATCATACCTGAAACAGATATGAAATGATTAATTTTATAATAATATTTTTTATTTTTGCGAAGCATTTTTAAAATCGCAATGCTACTTGCTGTAAATATAAAATATGTTCCCACAATTACTAAAGCTACTGCTATGAAAAATAAATTTAATGCTGCTATTGGTGATTCTGTAGTTACTGCAATATAATATCCTATACCTAAACAAATAGCTCCTATTGAGGCTAAAATCCACTTGGTTTTTGGCTCTTTTTCTCCTAAGTTCCCACCTTTTAACAGCTCAATTGGCTTAGCTAAATGCACTTGAAAAATATTATAAATTAAATTTATAATAAATATAGTGCAAAATAATAAAACTGTTGCTAAAACAGCCATAAGAGGAATTTCAAAGCCAAAAGTTGCATCAAATGATATAATTTTTAATAAAAGTAAAATCATTAGCTTGCTTAAAATAATTCCTGAAGACAATCCTATTGAAAAGCTTAAAACTGCTATAACTATGGTTTCCATAAACATTATTCTTGCAATATGCTTTTTTTCCATCCCTAGAATATTATAAAGACCAATTTCTTTTTTACGTCTTTTTATTAAAAAGCTGTTCGTATAAAACAAAAATATTAAAGAAAAAATTCCTATTATTATAGCCCCAAGAAATAATATCTGCCTTACGGATCCACTGTCGCTTACACTTCCTATATCCTTAGCTACAGCTAAAAAAATCATGTTATAAAACATTGCAATAGTACCGATGCATGTCAATAAATAAGGTATATATGTTTTAGAGTTCTTTTTTATATTATTTATGGCAAGATTAACATAAAAAAACTTATTCATTTCTACCACCACCTGTTGCAATCAAAGTGAGGGTATCTGATATTAACTGATACATTTCTTCATTTGATTTAGAAGCTTTGTAAAGCTGGTGAAAGATATTACCATCCTTAATAAAGAGCACTCTTTTTGCATGGCATGCAGCTCTTAAGCTGTGTGTAACCATTAAAATTGTTTGTCCTTCATCATTTATATCGTTAAATAATTTTAAAACTCCATCAGAAGCTCGTGAATCAAGGGAACCTGTTGGTTCATCAGCAAGTATTATTTGAGGCTCTGTTATTAAAGCCCTTGCAATAGCCGTCCTTTGTTTTTGCCCCCCAGAAACTTCATAGGGGAATTTATCAAGTATATCAGTAATTCCCAATCTCTTAGATATTGGTTTTAATTTTTCATTCATATGATCATATGATTTTTTTGCTAAAACTAAAGGCAAAAATATATTATCTTTTATGGAAAATGTGTCAAGCAAATTAAAATCCTGAAACACAAATCCTAAATTATCCCTTCTAAAAGCAGAGATTTCTTTTTCTTTAATTGACACAACATTTTTTCCATTTAATATTATTTCACCGTTTGTGGGTTTATCAAGGGATGCAAGGATATTTAAAAGAGTTGTTTTACCTGAGCCCGACTCCCCCATTATTGCAACATATTCCCCTTTTTCCACTGTAAATGATATGTTTGAAAGTGCTTGAACAGAATTTTGTCCAAATCTTGTTGTATAAATTTTCTTTAAATTATTAACTTGTAGTAGTAACATAGTTCCTCCAATAAATTTAAATTCATGTTAATAAGAACCCCACCCAACAACGCAATCAAAAAACAAACTTGCTGTTGGGTCCCGGGAACCTTGTTGCTTCGCAATAAGAAACCCACCCAACAACGCGATCAAAAAACAAACTTGTTGTTGGGTCCCGGGAACATTGTTGTATTTACCACAATACTAACAAAAAAAGAAAATGGTCACCATAGATTTGGCTTACATTTTCTCCTCAAAACTTACATTTTAGTAAGATACATTTTTATTGCTTAAAAATGTATCTTACTAAAATGTAAGTTGATCACTCTTTTAAAATA
>JARBUP010000278.1 GCA_029239575.1 Bacillota bacterium | reverse complement strand
AAATGGAGATATAAAATGAGAAAATTGCAAATTTTTGAACCGGCTATGTGTTGCCCAACTGGCATTTGTGGCGTTGGAGTTGATCCTGAATTGCTGAGAATGTCCACAGTAATAAATACATTAAAGAAAAATAAATTAGATATAGAAAGATTTAATTTAACAAATTCACCTATGGAATTTGTAAATAATCATGAAGTAAATAAATTAATTAATGAAAGTGGAGTTCAAAAACTACCGGTTACTTTATTAGATGGAGTAATTGTTTTAATTGGTAGATACCCAACAAATGATGAATTAACTTCATTTCTTGAAGTTCCAAAAGAAACTTTAGCTATTAAACCAAGGATTGTAAAAATATCAAGAAAATCAAAGGAATCAAATGATTGTGATTGTACAAATGGAGAATGTAAATGATAAATTTTAATCCACAAAATATTACTTTGACAAAATATTTGTTTTATACAGGAAAAGGTGGAGTAGGTAAAACATCCACAGCCTGTGCTACGGCTGTAACTCTTGCTGATAATGGAAAAAAAGTTCTATTAATAAGCACGGACCCAGCATCAAATTTACAAGATGTTTTTAATACAGAATTAAATAATAAAGGTGTTAATATAAAAGAAGTTCCAAATCTTGTGGTAGCAAATCTTGATCCAATTCAAGCAGCTAAAGAATACCGTGAATCTGTAATTGCACCATACAAAGGTAAATTGCCTGAAGCAGTAATTAAAAATATGGAAGAGCAATTATCAGGTTCTTGTACTGTAGAAATTGCAGCTTTTAATGAGTTTTCCAATTTCCTTACAGACAAAAAAGCTATGGAAGAATTCGATCATATTATTTTTGATACAGCACCAACTGGTCATACACTTAGAATGTTACAGCTACCATCAGCATGGAGTAACTTTATAAGTGAAAATACACATGGTGCATCATGCTTAGGACAGCTTTCGGGTTTAGAAAATAAAAAAGAAATATATAAGAATGCGGTAGAAGTATTAGCTAATGAAAAACAAACAACTTTAATTCTTGTTTCCCGTCCAGAGGCAGGTCCTCTTGTGGAAGCAGAAAGAGCATCAAAAGAGTTATCAGAAATTGGAATAAATAATCAAACTCTCATAATCAACGGTATATTATCTGATTACGATGATAAAGTTTCAGAAAGTTTGTATAACAAGCAACAAAAATCATTATTAAATATTCCTAAAGGGTTAAAAGATATTATTACTTATTTTATACCACTTCGTGCTTATAATATTACTGGTATAGAAAATGTTAGAGCATTTTTGACTAAGGATAAATATATAATAAGCAATGAAAAAATTAATGCAGATGTTATTTTAAATTTAAAAGATGTTGTGGATGACCTTTATAACAATGGTAAAAAAGTAATATTTACTATGGGAAAAGGTGGAGTAGGAAAAACAACAATAGCTGCAGCTATTGCATTAGGATTATCGAAAAAAGGTAAAAAAGTACATCTTACTACAACGGACCCAGCAGCACATCTTAAATTTATTATAAATGAACAAAGTGGCATTACCATGAGTCATATTGATGAAAAGCAAGAACTCCAAAAATATCAAGATGAAATACTTTCAAAAGCAAGAGAAACAATGTCCGATGAAGATTTAGCATATATAGAAGAAGATTTGCGTTCACCATGTACACAGGAAATAGCTGTGTTTAGAGCTTTTGCAGAAATAGTTGAAAAAGCTGATGATCAAATAGTTGTAGTAGATACGGCACCTACAGGACATACTTTGCTTTTGCTTGATTCCACTCAAAGTTATAACCAAGAAATAATGAGATCACAAGGTGATGTGCCTGAATCAGCTAAAAAATTATTACCAAGGTTGCGAAATGCAAATGAAACTGAAGTAATTATTGTAACTCTTCCAGAAACTACACCTGTGTATGAAGCTATGAGATTAGAAGAAGATTTAAAACGTGCAAATATTTCAGCAAAATGGTGGGTTATCAACTCTTCCATTTATCAAACAAATACAACAAATAAAATGTTACATGCAAAGGCAAGCAATGAAATAGAATGGATTAATAAAGTGCATGCTCATTCAAATGGAAAGTTTGCTATAATTCCATGGAGTATGGATGATATTAAAGGGGAAAGTCTAAATAATTTGTTATTATAAATAATAAGAGACTAAATAAAGAAAAAATAAGCAATATAATTTATTTTATGTAAACTAACTTTATGGAGGAAATATGTATAAACCAAAAGTAGCATTTATTTGCGTACACAATTCATGCAGAAGTCAAATGGCCGAAGCACTTGGAAAGCATTTAGCAAATGATGTATTTGAAAGTTATTCTGCAGGCACTGAAATGAAACCACAAATAAATCAAGATGCAGTAAGACTTATTAAAGAAATTTATAATATAGATATGGAAAAAACTCAAAAATCTAAATTACTAACAGAATTACCTGAAATAGATATAGTTATTAAAATGGGTTGCAATGTAATTTGTCCTTTTCTTCCAAGCAAATATGAAGAAGACTGGGGATTGGACGATCCAACAGGTAAAAGTGATGAAGAATTTAAAAAAATAATTTCAGAAATAGAAAAGAAAATAAATGAGTTGTCTCAAAAAGTTAAAAACAACCAAATTAAAGAACTAAAAAAATAGTAAATAGATCAGAATAACCATTTAAGTAAAACTTTTGTGGTTATTTTTTATTTATTTGTGTAAAAATTTAAACATAAAAATATATTATTTTAAATGAAATTCGTTGAGAAAAAATGTAAATGATATTATAATATAATTACCATTAAAAGTAAAAATAAATCAAGGAGTGCTTTATGAAAAAAGTTTACCGAATACTAATTTTTTTGCATGTTTTTGTTGGAATAGGAGCTTTGGGTGGTGGTTATGCTGGCATTAGCAACCCAAATGGTCCATTTGGAATACCAGTTGAAGTATTGAAGAATTCACCATTTGACAACTTTTTTATTCCTGGCATAATTTTATTTACTGTTATTGGAATGGGAAATTTATTTAGCGCTGTGATGTATGGTTTTAAAACTTATATTAAATCTTATATAAGCTTAATTTTTAGCTGTGCATTGCCTATTTTTATAATTGTTCAATGTTATATGATGCAATCAATAGTAGCTCTGCATGTAATATTTTTTATAATTGGTTTAATCCAAATTATATTAACAAAAATTATAATGTTTGAACAACGCCTTTTCCCAACAAATATAATATTAGATTTTTATAATGAAAAAATAAAAGAACCAAAAAATCACGCTTAATTACTGTATACAAATTTTAAAACATATAATGAATATGGGGGAATTTTAGTGTTAGAAATAAATGATACATTCATAAAATTAAAGGGAAAATTAAATCAAAGTGATTATTTTGATATTGATAACCTTAAAAACATATGTTATGAATATGATAAAACACAGTTAAAATTAGAACTTGATTATAAAATTACAACAAAAGACAAAAATTGTGGTGATAACAAAAAAAATTTAATAAATGAATTTATGTTTTATGATAAAATTCTTATAGGTTATGCAGGAATAGGTGATTTCGGCGGTGATGCGCTTGAAATAAACGGCATGGTGTATCCAGATTAATAAAAACGATCTCATAATGGATAAACTCACAAAGGTTTGTCTTTGTAAAGGAATCTCAAGAGCAACCATAAAAAATACCATAAAAAACGGTGCTAATACAGTCACAGAAGTGCAAAAGGCAACCGGTGCTGGAAGCGGCTCGTGCAAAGGAAAAAGATGTACCGAAAAAATTCAGCAATTGTTAGATGATTATAGCAAATAATCGTTTTAAAAATTATTTATTAAATAATATTTTAAAAATTAGGGGGCAATGTGCATAAGGAATTACAAAATATCATAGAAAATAGCAATAACATAGTATTTTTTGGAGGAGCTGGTGTTTCTACAGAAAGTGGTATACCTGATTTTAGAAGTGTGGATGGGTTATATAATTTAAAATACAAATATCCACCTGAAAAAATTATTTCTCACAGTTTTTATAAAAGTAATACAGAAGAATTTTATGATTTTTATAAAAATAAA
>JARBUP010000029.1 GCA_029239575.1 Bacillota bacterium | reverse complement strand
ACATTTTTTGCAGCCAACGCATTTATCTTTTAATATATTTATGCTTGCCATATTTTCACATCCTTTACATATTTAATTGTTTTGTTAATAGTATTTTAGCTAATTTGACTGACTGTTCTTCCGCTGTTCCTTGGATCATTTCACTATTTGTTTCATGATTTGGCACAAATGTTCTTAATACTTGTGTAGGTGAACCTATTAATCCAACTCTTTTTTCATCAGCTATAACATCATTAAATGTTACAAATTCAATTTCTGATTTCTTAGCTGTTTTCATACTTTTAATTGAAGGAAGTCTTGGCATATTAATTTCCTTTACTACCGTAATAAGTGCTGGCATTTTAACTTCAACTTCTTCATAACCGTCGTCAGTAATTTTCATGCAGTGCATTTTTTCTTTGTTTATATCTATAATTTTACTTACATTAGTTACATAAGCTATTCCTAATGCTTTAGCTAAACTTGGACCAACTTGGGCAGTATCACCGTCCGTAGCTTGTTTGCCACAGATTATCAAATCATAATCCCCTATTTTTTCAACTCCTAAACTAAGAGCATAAGAAGTTGCCAGAGTGTCAGCACCTGCAAATTTTCTGTCCGTCAGCAAAACTCCTTTATCAACTTTTAAAGAAATAGCTTCTTTTAACATTTCCGCTGCGGCAGGTATTCCCATGCTTAGTCCATAAACTTCTGCACCAAATTTCTCTTTTATACGAACTGCTTCTTCTATGGCATAAGTATCAAATGGATTTATTATAGATTCAACATTTTCTCTTATAATAGTATTTGTTACTGGGTCCATTTTAACTTCGTTAGTTCCTGGAACTTGTTTTATACATACAATAATTTTCATTTAAATTGCCTCCTTACATTCTACATAAGGAAAAATTGTTCCCCTATTAAATAATTGTTCTGGGTCGAATACTACTTTTAAATCTCTCATTTCATTTAGCTCTTCTTCTGAGAACATTTTTTGAAGGAATGGCACTTTTAATTTTCCTACACCATGCTCTGCTGATACTGCTCCACCCATTGCTGCTATTTTTTCAGCCCATTTAGAGTAAAGCTCTTTTGCTCTATGGTATTCATCCATATTTCTTGGAATCGTATTTACGTGAAGATGGTTATTTCCCACATGACCAAATATTACAGCATACAAATTATTTTCCGCTAATTCTTCATTGTACATTTTCATAACTTGCTTTAATTTTTCATCAGGAACTGACATATCCGTTCCTAACTTAGTTATGGATGGGTAAGTTTTCTTGATATTATCTATTTGCATATTTACGCATTCAGGACATGCATGTCTAAAAGCATGTAGTTTTTCCAGACTTGTATGATTATTTGCAACCCAGGTTGCGTCTTCATCTCCGCCCAATCTTTCTATTACAGAACCAAGATTTTTAATACCTTCCCATATTTCTTCATTGGAATCTGCTTCTATTTCTGTATATATTCCTGTGTGATAACTTTCCTTAATTTCTTGTATGGAAGCAAATGCAGGATTTGTTCTTTGTTGTTCTCTAAGCATACATAAAGCATTATGACTAAAAAATTCTATGGCAGATGGATTTAATTTCAAAGGCTCCATATTATCAAATATTTTTTCGCCTCTTAAAGCTCTTACTAAATCAAGTGCACTGTCTTCATCCGGCATAAATATAGTCAGACCCCATGCAGCCGATTGTTGTTTGCTTAATTCTATTTCAATTTCTGATATTACTCCAAGAGTTCCATCCGAACCTATGAATAAATCGATCATATCCATATTTGGTTCATTGTGATATCCCGATGTATTTTTCTTTACTTTAGGCATTATATAACTTGGGAGTTCTCCTGTTATTTTTCTTCCTTTTTCTGTTGTAAGTTCAAATTTGCCATACTCTGCAAAAACTTGACCTCTTTTTATTGATAAAACATCCCCGTCAGCTAATACAATTCTCAAACTTTCTATATGATCCCTTGTTGAACCATACCTGAAACTTTTTGCTCCAGATGCGTTACACGCAACCATACCCCCTATGGATGCAGAAGCTTCAGTTGGGTCAGTTGAATAAAACCACTCACCCTTTTTCATATGATTTAATGCATTTAATGATTCTTCACACCAACCCTCTGTTAGAAATGATTTATTAAGTAAATATTTACGTATTTCTGTAAGTAATATACCTGGCTGAACTCTTAAGAAAAATCTGTCTTTTTTCTCATCATATCTTGCGCCCACTACTTTGTTCATTCGGCTTAAATTTAATATGTGACCTCCAAAAGGAACAGCTGATGCAGCTAATCCAGTTCTTGCACCTTGAGTTGTTATTTGATTTTTCTTACTTGCATTTTCTTTTATTGCATTTATTATGTCTTCTTCCGATTTCGCAAATGTAATACTTTCTGCAGTTCCAACTTGGCGGGATTCATCTCTTAAATACTCGCCATAAATTTCAATAAATTGATTATCTACCATATATTTCACTCCTTTTATAAAATAAGCATAGCAATAGCTGTGCGATTATATTCAAATTTACGTCTTAACTGATAACGTATTCTCTACTGAATCTAAAAATGTTAAAATTATAAGATCCTTAGCTATCAATCGATGACAAGCCTCAGGAATTTTATAATCATATGTATGTATAAAACTTTTTACCACTTAAATAATTGATTAATTTAATTAATTCAGTTAACTAATTAAATTTTAATATATTACCACTATTTTGTCAATTTAATTATTTAATTTTATATTAAATCTTAAATATAGATTTTAATTTTAAATAAACCTCTTAAAATATACATAAATAAATTTATATTAAATTTTTATAATAAATTACTCAACATTCCATATAGAAATGTTGAGTAATTTATATTTAATATTTATCTAACGAGATTCATAAAGAACGTAATAATAGCTGCATTAGTAAAGTTGCTGAACAATCCACCTATTAAAGGAACTATAAAAAATGCAACTTTTGAATAAATATATTTTTCGCTTACTGCATTCATGTTAGCCATTGAAACCGGAACTGCACCAAGACCAAATCCTATATGACCTGCTGACATCATAGCTGCATCATAATCCTTGCCCATTAAATTAAATGTGATATATCTTGCAAATATGTACATCAACACAACTTGTGCAAATAAAAGTATGATCAAAGGTAATGCTAATTCAGCTAATTCCCATAATTTCATTGTGAATACCGCCATTGAAACAAACACTCCAAGACATACATTACCTAACGCATCAATTTCTTCTTCAGGCACTGATATTTTCTTTTTATCTAAAAATAACCTTACAATAACTCCACCCATCATACCCATAACGTGTATTGGTAATGTAACATTTGGGAGTATTGCTTTGAAAACAACAAATAAAACTGAACCAATACCTAACCCAATAAATATTGAATTAAAAGCAAATGTAATTGCTTTAGCACTGAAAACATGAGTTTTTGATTTTATATCTTCAGCTACAGCCAATTCTTCTACTGATTTATTTTTTGCTAATTCTTTGTTGAATAAATCATATTTATTAATTAGCTGATTTGCAACTGGGCCACCCAATATTGAACCGCTTACTAATCCAAATGTAGCTGCAGCAACTGCAACTGATAACGCACCAGTATAACCCCATCCTTCTGCAATAGGTGCAAATGATGCTGCATTACCATGACCACCTGTCATTGGAATTGAACCGGTCATTAAAGCAATCATAGGTTTAACATTTAAAGCGCCAGCAAGTCCTACCGCAAGCACATTTTGTAAAAATGCTAATACTGCAGCTAAAACTAAGAAAATAACTATTTTTTTGCCACCATTTTTCAAAAGTGATAAACTTGCACCTAAACCACTTGCTGTAAAGAATAAGTTCATGAAAAATTGTTGTAAAGAAGTATCAAATTTAAATTCTAACGTACCTGTTTGTTTTAATATAAGTGCTATTATAGCAAATAACAAGCCACCAACAACAGCTGAAGGTAAACACCATTTCCTAAAAACTGAAACCTTTTTTAATATTTTGCCACCTAACACTAAAAGTATTACTGCAATAAATAACGTTTGAGTTGAATCAAAAGAAAAGTTTAACATTGAAAATCCTCCTTAGATTATTATTGAATTAGTAAGAATATGTACATTTTTAAATCTTTAACTTCCTAAAAAGAGCAAAATTATTTCAAAATATTTATATTTACTTTATCACCGCCTTAATATTTTTTAAAATTGCATTCATTAAAATGCAATTAAAAACTATTCATAGTCAATAAATTAGCATAAATATATTTGTTAATTTAGTAACATAACGTTTTCATTTCATTCAACTTAATTAGTTAACTGAATTCATTTAATCATATTATAGCATCCTTTCCATAATCAGTCAATAATTTGTATTCCTAATTTGCTGCATAAAAATAGAGTTGCTTTTAATACAACTCTATTTTTATACTTAACCTTATTTTGTTTTGTTTTTATAAAATTCATAAGGCCTTTCCAAATGTTCATACATTCTTTTCATTGCTTCCATAGGTTTTTGATCCCTTATATTTTCATAAACTTTTGTATGATAATATACAGTATCACTTCTTTTTTCTTTAGGCAAATTATATATAATGTCCACCATTTGTTTTTTCATCAAAATATTTAATGTTTCCATAAGTTTTAAGCACATGGAATTCCCAGAGCATTTTACAACTTGTAAATGGAATTCATAATCAAGTTGTGCAAATATCTCATATTCATCATTTATATGGGCTTTATTTTTTTCTATAATTTTTTGTAATTCTTTTAAATCTTCTTCAGTTCTGTTTTTAGCAGCTAACTCTGACATGGAAATTTGAAGAGATCTCCTTAGTTCAAATAATTCTAAATCTGAAGTTTTTTCAAACATTAGTACATAGATTAAAGGCATGTAGCTATCCGTACTTTCAGGTTTATTAATTCTAATTCCTTTTCTTGGACTAACAGTAACAATACCTAAAAATTCTAACACTCGAAGTGCTTCTCTTAAAGTTGGTCTGCTAACATTTAACATGCTTGTTAACTCAGGCTCCGAATATAATTTATCTCCATATTCAATTTTATTTTGTGTTATGAGATTTATAATACCATCAACTATTTGCATATAAGCTTTTTTGCTTTTTATCGGTTGTATGTTTTCCATATTTCTCTCTTTCTTAAAAGCAGTATTAATTTTGTTATGGTATAAAATATTATTACATAAGTTCTTTAATACTATTTATAACAAAATCAATATCCTCTTTTGTAACTCCTACATGTGTTACAAAACGATATTCACCGTCTTCTTTCCCGCTTATTTTTATATTCTTTTCAAAAAGTTTTTCTATTAATAACTTTTCTTGTATTATATCTTCTCCCATTTCGAAGAAAATCATGTCTATATCAAGTCTGTCTTTTTTAACAGTAACACCATTTAATTTTGATAATTCTTCAGCGAAATATTTTGCATTTTCATGGTCGTCATTAAGTCTTAAAGTCATTTTTTCTAAAGCTATAATTCCTGCTGCTGCAAGTATTCCAGCTTGTCTCATGCCGCCGCCCATTAACTTTCTATTTTTTCTTGCTCTATCTATAAATTTTTTATCTCCTGCTAAAATTGAACCAACAGGAGCTGCTAATCCCTTTGATAAACAAAACATAACAGAGTCAGCACATGCTGTTATATCTTTAGCATCAACATTCAATGATGTTGCTGCATTAAAAATTCTTGCTCCATCCAAGTGAACTGGAATTGAATGTTTTTCTGCAATATTTTTTATTTCCATTAAATTTTCAACTGAAACTACACTTCCGCAACCATGTGCATTTTCTACACATATTAATCCAGTTTCTGGTTCATGTATATCATCAGACCTAATAGCTTTTTCAACTTGTTTAGGATCCATCGCTCCATTTATAGTTTCAAGTGTTCTTAACTGAACACCTGGAATTACCGCAGCAGCACCAACTTCGTGAACAACTATATGGTTGTTTTTACCTATAATAACTTCCTGTCCTCTTCTTGCGTGAGTTAAAAGTGCTAATTGATTTCCGAATGTTCCGCTTGGCACAAATAAAGCAGCTTCTTTTCCAACTTTTTTTGCTGCTAATTCTTGTAGCATATTTACTGTAGGATCATCATTATAAACATCATCTCCAACTTCAGCATTTGCCATTGCTTGTCTCATTTCATCCGTTGGTTGTGTAACTGTATCACTTCTTAAATCAATAAATTTCATAATATCCTCCTATTGGTTTTAGATACCAAGTTTTTTAGTTAATAATTTGCATGCTTTCAAAACATGTGATGCTAATACTGCTGTTGTTACAGAACCAACACCTGCAGGAACAGGTGATATTAGAGATGCTTTGTTTAAACAATCATCAAAATTTACGTCACCTGACATATTGCCTTCTTCATCAACATTTATACCAACATCAATTACTACTGCACCTTCTTTTATAAAATCACTTGTTATCATTTTAGATTTACCCACAGCTGCAATTACTATGTCAGCTTGTGATGTTACTTCTGCTAAATTTTCTGTTTTGGAATGGCATATTGTCACAGTTGCATCTTCTTTTAAAAGCATTAAAGATACAGGCCTTCCAACTACCATGGAGCGACCTACTACAGCAGCTTTTTTACCTTTTAGTTTAACATCATAAAATTTCAACATTTCCATTGCTGCTTTAGCAGTGCATGGTTCAAATCCATTAACATCACCTTCCATTATTTTAGCAACATTTACTGGATTAAAGCAATCAATATCCTTAGATGGGTCAATTACGTATTTTACAACATCTTCACTTATTTGTTTTGGAAGAGGTCTAAACAGCAATATACCGTGAACGCTTTCATCATCATTTACACTTTTAAGTTCTTTTATAAATTCATTTTGTGTTATATCTACCGAAAGAACTAAAACTTCATGTAATATTCCGCAAGAATCCATTCTTTTTAATGCTGCTCTTTCATATGCTTTATCATCTTCTCTTTCGCCGACTCTGACGATCTTTAGCTTTGGTAAAATATTATTTTCTTTTAACTTTTCAACTTCATCTTTTACTAAAAGAGTCAAAGCATCAGCTACAGGTTTTCCCTTAATAACTTTTTCCATTTGTTACCCCGTATCATTATATTTTAAATTCTTACTTATAGTATACCTATTTTATAATATTTTTACAATACTTATAATTCATCATTGTAAGTAGCAAAATGTATATGGTCCTCCCATACTCCGCTTATTTCCAAATATCGTTTTGAAAATCCTTCTCTTTCAAATTTTAGTTTTTCCATTACTTTTAATGAACGATCATTTCGAGGTATTATATTTACTTCAACTCTATGAAGCCCTAAATCATCAAACATAATTTGCACTGCCTTTTTTATTGCTTCAGTCATATACCCTTTGTTTATTTCATCCTTATCTAATTTATATCCCAAAAAACAAGATTTGAAATTTCCCATAACTATATTGCTAAAGCATACATTACCAATAATTTTGTTATCTTCTTTTTTTATTATCCAAAATCTAACTAAACTTTTATTTTTAAAATATCCGTATTCATTTCTAAGCACTGCCTTTTGATATGATGCTGTATAAAAATCATCATCATGCTTTGGATCCCATTCTTTTAAAAAATATTTATTTCTTTTATAATAATCTAAAACTGCTCTTCCATATATGGGTTTTAGTATTCTTAAATATAATCTATCAGTTTCATAACTTGTTTGCATTTCATTTCCCTTTCAATATAAAAATATCAATATAACCTTTATTTTAGACATTTATTTAAAAGAAGTCAATTTAAATTATAATGTACCTACAATCCAATAAAGTACATATATGTCATTCTGAGCGGCAGCGAAGAATCTTAAACATTGAAATTATAGGAATCCTTCGCTATCAATCAGCATGACAATCAGCAGAAATCTAATTTATTGGGTTTTAATCATAGTATAAAAAACATTTTTTAAAATTTATATTTCAATTAATGTGAATAGGAATGATATTAATAAATCATTTTTTATAATCTTAGATATAAGTTGTAAAATAATTTTTACATCATTAAAATTTTTTAAAAGTACCACTATAATTTTTAAAAATTTTAAATAATATAACGCTAAAATTCTATTTAAATTATATAGAAACTTAAATCTTCAAACAACTATAAAATATGGCACAATAATTGCAATAATATTTTATGTTAAATTAATTTTTTAAATAGAATTTGGAGGATTTATATAAATGAAATCAAGAAATTTTGAATTAGCAAAACAATTACGTCATGAATTACATGAACATCCAGAACTATCAAATGAAGAGGTTTGGTCAAAAGCACATTTAATAGAATTTCTAAAAAAACATACAAAGCTTGAAATAGTTGACAAAGGACTTTGGTTCTATGCTATTTACAAAGCAGGTGAAAATAAAAAAAACATAGCATTTCGTGCTGATTTTGATGCTCTTCCTTTTAATGAAATTACTGATTTGCCTTATAAATCAAAATTCCCCGGTGTTGCCCATCAGTGTGGACATGACGGACATGCTGCAGGATTATGTGGATTAGCACTTGAAGTAGACCAAAACGGTGCTGACAAAAATGTTTATTTCTTATTCCAGCATGCTGAAGAAATAGGAGACGGCGCTGTATATTGTCAATCATTTATTAAAGAATGTAATATTGAAGAAATTTATGCATTTCATAGCATGAGTGGATTTGAGTATAATTCTGTTAATATAATAGATGGTACAAGCAATTGCTCTTCAAAAGGAATGACAATAAAATTAGAAGGCTCCCCTGCACATGCTAGTCAGCCTGAAACAGGAAAAAATCCTTCATTTGCAATTGCTGAAATAGTAAGAGCAATTCCTGATTTTATATCTCCTGAGAAAAATGAAGGAATTATATTAAGCACTGTAGTAAATATTAATGTAGGTAAAAAAGCATTTGGTATGTCTGCAAGCAAAGGTGAAGTTTCAATGACAATCCGTGCCCTATATGAAAAGGAAATGGATGCGCTTCAAAAAAATCTTGAAGATATAGCTAAGTCAGAAGCTGAAAAATATGGCTTAAAGGTGAGTTTTGAATATCAGGATTATTTCCCTGAAACTTCAAACCACAAAGAAACAAATGATAATATTCGCAAAGTTTGCAAAGAAAAAGGAATTTTATTAAATGAATTCACTGAAGCATTCCGTGGTTCAGAGGATTTTGGATATTATACAAAGCTGACAAAAGGTTCAATTTGTTATATTGGAAACGGAATTGATTATCCACATGTTCATACTAATGAATTTGATTTTAGAGATGAACTAATAGAAACACCTGTAGAACTTTTCAAAGGTCTTATTGAACTTTAAAAATAAGAAGTAAATAAAGATTGTATCCGTTGTATATGCATTGTGATACAGTCTTTTTTAATTGCATTTTACTTTACTATAAATATTAAATATGATAAAATCAATAATCGATAGTAGTCATAAATTAATTTAACATTACTACTATTTTGGAGGTTTACTTTGAAAATAAATAAGAAAAACATATATCTTATTTTTACGGCATTTTATATATATTTTACAATGGCACTTTTTGAAACTTCAAAGGGTAATTTTATACCTTTTTTCCTTGAAGAATTTAAAGTAAATAATGCAACATTAAGCTTAGTTTTATCCATGGGAACAGTGGGATGCGTAATCGGAAGTTTCCTTGGTGGATTACTTTGCGATAAAAAAGGTCACAAATTTGTTTTCATTTTTGGTTCCATAATATCAACCATATCAGTTTTTATTGCTCCTTTTACTAATAATATTTTTCAGTTAGGATTATTTTATTTTTTGTTTGGAATTGGGCGTTCTTCACTGAGTATTGCAGTAGATTCCATGGTTCCTGTATTATCAATTGGATTTGAAGTAATTTTAATGAATGTAACACATTTCATGTATGGTGTTGGTAGTTTTGCAGGACAAAGCGCATATGGTAATCTTCTATCTAATGGAGTTACTTGGAGAATTATTTATGCTTTCATGGGAATTTTCTTTGCATTATCCATTATATTAACTTTGTTTATGAAAACACCAAACATGCATGTAGTAGAAAATAGGGCAAAAGCAAAAAAAGATCTTTATAAAAATCCATTAATATATATGTTTGTAGCAGTAGTTACATTTGAATTAGTAAGTGAAGCTGCAATTACAACATGGTTCATAACATATATGAGAATATCTTACGGCTTAAATCCTGCGGATGCTGGAAAATATGCTTCTATATTTTTCTTAAGTTTCGCCATAGGAAGACTTTTAGGTGGTTTCATAATTAATAAATTAGGAGATTTAAGAGGGTTAAAAATATTTTTATTCTTAGGTTCACTTTTAGTTTTTACAGGATTATTTTTAAGGGAATCAGGCCTATTATTAATATCATTATCAGGATTTTTCTTATCAGTAGGTTTCCCAACTCTCATGGTAATAGTGAACAAAACATTTAATCAAAATGCTTCATTTGCTATAGGTTTAATAACAACCATAAGCAATGTTTTATATGTAATATTTTTTAATTTAATTGGATTATTAAATGATGTAATAGGTTCTTACAATGCTTTTTATTCAGTTCCTATTTTAATGCTATCATGTATGGCAATGCTAATAGTAATTACAAGAAAATCAAATGAATTAAAATAAAGATCCTTCACTTCGTTCAGGATGACAGTTACTTTGTCATTCTAAGCGGAGAGAAGAATCTTTTTTCTTTGTCATTCTAAGCGGAGAGAAGAACCTTTTTTCTTTGTCATTCTGAGCGGAGCGAAGAATCTTGTTTTCTTTGTCATTCTGAGCGGAGCGAAGAATCTTGTTTTTTATTTTTTTCTTAAAACTCATTAGAAATATCTTTCCATTCTGGATTTACACTTTCTATTAGTTGGTTTTTCTTTTGTCTAGTCCAGCCTTTAATTTCTTTTTCTCTTGTTATTGCTGAGTTTACATCTGAAGTATAATCAAAATAAACCAATCTATTTACATTATATTTTGAAGTGAACCCTTCTACTAATTTGTTTTTATGCTCATATAATCGGCGCTCTAAATTATTAGTTATACCTGTATATAAAACCTTGTTATTCCAATTGGTTAATATATACACATAATACAAACTACCACCCCTTAAGATCCTTCGCTTTGCTCAGGATGACAA
The DNA here is from genome assembly GCA_029239575.1 of Bacillota bacterium. GTDB lineage: Bacteria > Bacillota > Clostridia > Tissierellales > Sedimentibacteraceae > Sedimentibacter. The sequence continues at coordinate 5,781 of JARBUP010000029.1, read as the reverse complement.
CCTTAGAAACTCTTGTTGAATATTTTTTTAATTGTTAAGATCCTTCACTTCGTTCAGGATGACAGTTACTTTGTCATTCTGAGTGTAGCGAAGAATTTTCTTTTATTCTTAAGATCCTTCACTTTGTTCAGGATGACAGTTACTTTGTCATTCTAAGCGGCAGAAGAATCTTTTTTTATATATGCAGTCTTTTTTTAATTTCTGAAATCATTGTTTCCCATTCAAATATCAAAAGGGCAGAAAATGAAATTATACTTGTTACTATGCATATTAAGGATGGATATAAAACCTTTGTTAAGCCGGTCAAAATAAATATTACAGGGATTATCCCTAAAATCCCATTTAAAATTATATAAAGCACATAATCATTAATATGCATTTTTCTAATTTTAGAAACGACAAACATAAAAATCATTGCAGCAACACACATGAACGGTATTGCATAATTAATTGACCATCCCTTCCAATGAGTCATATAATCCCATATAATTAAAATTACTGATATAACAAAAACTTGATAAACAATATTTTTATTTAAATTATGTCTTTTGTTTAATGCAGTTATTGTAGTGGTCCAAATTGATGCCATAGCTCCTATAATAAACAAAGACCACGCTCCATTTTGGGGCAGCAATATATTCATAGCAATAGATACAGTAACAACAACCACTGAAATAAAAATTAATATTTTAAACAATATGCTACGTTCTTTATAAGCAGTTGTTATTTTTGGGAAAACATCATGTTGTTCATCATCTATTCCCGATAATGTTGCCTGGCATAAAGGGCATTGTTCTCTTTTTCCAACTATATTTATTTTACATTTTGTGCAATATTTCATTTTATCACCTATTCTTCATATATTTTATTGGCAACAATATCAACATTTAACCCCAAAGAAGTTAAATTTCTGAAAAACCTTCTTAATATATCAGAGCTCACAAATGCAGATGTAAAACTTATTCTGAATTTATCCCCATAAGAACAAGCACATGCCTGAAGTTTATTAGTACTTACAAAAACATCAAAAGAAGAAATATATGGCCTTAATTCTGGTGGCATATCTACTTTTCCTACATTTGATAATGAAGAAGTCCAACCTTTATCAAATATATCATTAGCTTTTTTCAAACCGTAGTTTTTAAATGTTAAAGGTATTGCTCTAAGTAAATAATTTTGTTCTAATGACATAAGAGCATTTATGCGAGAACTTAAATTTTCAGCAGTCAAATTTTCTTTAAAACTATTTTGCACTGATTTAATTACATCAGCTAAATCACTGCTGTTTTCATTAAAATTGTAACTTACATTTATAACACCAAAAAAGTTCCTCGCTGTTTCAGAATTAAAATAAGTTCTTAAATTAACAGGAATATTAAGTACAACAGGGTATTTTTTATGTCTTGTTGGCATTTCCTCGCTTATGGAAATCATGAGTATAGCAGCTAAAAAAATTGTTAAAGATGTATCGTAATCTTTAGATAATTTAATAATATCTTTAACTGGCATAACTCCTTCTATTACTTTTAATCTGTATTCAGGAATTTTAAGTCCCTTAATTAAATATGCCGTTTCTTTTTTTAATTTAGTTTTTTTTACTATTAATTTACTATTTTCAGTTCTATATCTTTGAAAACTGTCATCACTTTTTTGTGATCTTGAAGCATCATAATCTAAAACAGGATTTGTTCCTTTTAATTCATCAGCATGTTTTATTAAAAGATATTTAAAAACAAGAGCTCTTAAAAATTGTAATGCTCCTGTTCCATCTGTTAAAGCATGGTAAACTTCAAAACTTATTCTGTTTCTATAATACATTACTCTAAAAAGCAAATCTTTTTTATTTTTATCAAACAAAGGGCTTAATGGAGGTAAATTTTCTTCTTTAACTAAGGGTTCTATATGGCTTCTTTCAAAATAATACCAAAATAACCCGCTTTTTATTACCGATTTAAAAAGAGGGAAATCTTCAATAGTTATATTTAATGCTTTTTGCAGAATATCTTTATTAACTTCTTCTTTTAATTCACATGCAAATCTAAATACTTTCGTATCACTTTTTATGCTATTTGCAGGAAATATTTTAGCTGCATTATCTAACTTGCTCCACTCAGATGCTTTTTTCCTTGCCATAAGTATTACACCTCGCTATTTAAAAAACTGTTTATTATATTATAACATAATTTTACTTGTGGAAAAACTTGTGGCAAAGTAAAAAATCCATGAAGTGCATCTTTTATTCTGTATGTTTCTACACTATTGCCTGCTTCTCTTAATTTTTTCCCAAATTCCTCTCCTTCATCCCTAAGAGGATCGTATTCAGCAGTTATTATTAACGTTTCAGGTTGATAAGATAAATCTTCTGCTAACAAAGGTGCAAAATAAGGATTTTGCAAATCATCATCACTACTTTTATATAAATCTATATAATCATTAATTGTTTTTGCTGTTAATAAATAATCAGTACCATTTTCACGAACTGATTCAAATGGAGAATTAAAACTGTGATCGTTATATGTCGATGGATATAAAAGTATTTGCTTATCAATACGAAACTCATTTTTATCACGAGCCATTAAAGATAAAGCTGCAGCTAAATTTCCACCTGCGCTATCTCCCATTATCACAATACTTTTGTCCTTTGAATTAGAACGCTCTAATACATCTTTTAACACTTTAGCTACTTCATAGCAATCATGTAACGCATTTGGAAACCTATATTCAGGTGCTAATCTGTAATCAACAGAAACAACCATCCTTTTAGTTCTTCTTGCCATATTTGTACAAACTTTGTTATAGGAATCTATATTTCCAGTAACCCATCCACCACCATGGAAAAACAATAAAAATGGATAATCCACTTCAGGATACTCTCCGTTATTATCAGGTATATATGGATAATCTTTATCATTATCAGGAGCATATATTCTTACGGGAATTTTATGATCTTTTGAATATACCTCATGATCCCACGAGTTGTACAAAGGCTTTAAATAATGTATATGGGACAAATTTACTAAATTTCTCTTTAGGTTATAGTTTTCCTTTACGTCAATTTCTTTATATGAAATTGCTTTAAGTGCAGCCCTGACAACTTTATTTATAGCCATGATTACCCTCAACTTTAATTTTTTATTTTATTATATATATTATACCACATACCAATTATTGTCTATAAAGTTTTATTACATAAAAAAGATTTAATTGAACAAACTTATATTTTACTTTATTTTAATTTATAATTATAATTGACAAATTGATTTATTATATTAAAATAGAAGTAGTAACAAAATTTATCATATCAGGAGGAATTTATGAAAAAATATGAATGCGATCCATGCGGATATGTTTATGATCCAGTAGAAGGCGACCCAGATAATGGTGTAGAACCAGGAACTGCTTTTGCTGATATTCCAGAAGATTGGGTTTGCCCAGTTTGTGGAGCTGGTAAAGAAGAATTTTCAGAAATAGAATAATTTTTAGAATAAATAATGCAATGGATTACCATTGCATTATTATTTTTTATTTAATAAAAGTTCCATTTTCAAGTTCTTCAAAAGCTTTATTTAATTCTTCTCTTGTGTTCATAACTATAGGACCGCCCCATGAAATAGGTTCTTTTAAAGGTTTTGCAGCAAATAAGAAAAATCTAATTCCATTCTCCGATGATTTTACTTTAAATTCATTTCCATCATCAAAAAGCAATGCCCTTTTACTTTGTAGTATATCGCTTGATTTTCCAAAACTTCCTTCACCTTCAACAATATAAATAAATAATGTATTTTCTTCTTTTATATTAATATTCCATTCTGTATCAGGTTTCATATCCACATCTAAATAAAGCATTTTTACATAATCCCCATAAACGGAGCTTGATTTTCCTTTATAATCTCCAGAAATAACTCTAACAGTTACACCTTCTTCTTCAACTTCAGGAACCATCTCAGATTTAATATCACAATAATTTGGATTGGTCATTTTATTTTCTTTTGGGAGATTCAGCCACAATTGTGCGCCCAACATTCTATCCGATGCTTTAGGCATTTCTTGATGCATTACACCACTTCCAGCAGTCATCCATTGGCAACAACCATCTAAAATACTACCTTTGTTTCCTAAGCTATCCTGATGTTCAATATCGCCTTTTATTAAATATGTAATTGTTTCAATTCCTCTATGCGGATGCCATGGGAAACCTTTTGTATAATCTTCTGGGTTTACTGAGTCAAAAGCATCAAACATTAAAAACGGATCAAAATCATTAACATCATTATGACCAATTACTCTAACTAATTTTACTCCAGCACCATCAACTGCTCTTACACCAGTAACTATCTTTTTTATTTCTCTAATCTTCATATATCCTCCAATATTAATTTATGAATTTTAAATCATTACATTGCTTATAACCCAACAAGTTAAATATCTGCGTCTTGTCATCCTGAGTGATAACGAAGGATCCTTTTGGTAATAACCATTATATATTAATAATACCCAGCATTCAGAAATTAAAACAAAAAAATGTTGCAATGCTTTTTATCACAATGCAACACCTAATATTTATTTACTTATTGTTCCTCCACCAATTACATAGTCGCCGTCATAAAAGACAGCTGCTTGGCCCGGTGTAATAGCTCTTTGTTTACCTTTTAATTCAACTAATATTTTATCTTCACTTAAAGGAAATAAAGTTGCTTCAGTTTCTTTTTGAGAATATCTTGTTTTCACATATGCTTTCATAGGTGATTGTAAGCTTTCAATTGAAATCATATTTAAATCTTCAACTATTAATCTGTCAGAAAGTAAATCTTCAGATGAACCAATTGTAACAGTATTTGTAGTTTTATTTTTATCTACTACAAAACCAGGTTCTTTTAGGGCTAATCCAAGACCTTTTCTTTGTCCTATTGTATAATGGATTATTCCCTTGTGTTTACCTAAAATTTTTCCCTGTGTATCAACAAAATTACCCGGCTTTGATTCAATACCCATTTTGTTTTCTAAGAAACCTGCATAATCTCCGTCCTGTACAAAACAAATATCTTGACTATCAGGTTTACGTGCATTTATTAAACCTCTTTCTTCTGCTATAGCTCTTATATCCGTTTTATTCATTTTTCCTAATGGAAGAAGAGTTCTTGCTAAATCATATTGATTTAAAACATATAAAACATAGCTTTGGTCTTTTGTTAAATCAACGCCCTTTTTCAAAAGATATCTACCACTACCATTATCAAATTCAATTTGAGCATAATGACCAGTTGCGATATAATCTTTTTCCATTAAAACAGCTCTTTGAATAAGCTTAGAAAACTTAATATATCTGTTGCAATCTATACATGGATTTGGAGTTTTTCCTTCTTTGTAAAAGTCAGCAAATTTCTGCATAACTTCATCTTTAAATGCATCTCCAAAATTAAATACAAAATGTTCTATTCCTAATTTATAACAAACGCTTCTGGCATCTTCCACATCTTCTAAAGAACAGCAAGTTCTTGTACTACATGAAGTTTGAACATCTTCATTGTTGAACAATTTTAAAGTTGTACCACAGATATCATAGCCTTGATCTCTCAACAAAACTGCCGCAACAGATGAATCAACTCCTCCGCTCATGCCAACCATAACTTTTTTCTTCATTTGTTTCTCCTATTCTAAAAAACAGGACAATTTGTCCTGTTTTAATAATTCTAATTATGTATTTTTATTATACATTCCATATAGTTTATTGTCAAATATAAAAAAGCATCTTCGATGCTTTCGCTATGGAACCCTATGGTT
>JARBUP010000277.1 GCA_029239575.1 Bacillota bacterium | reverse complement strand
CAAAAGCAAAGCTGAAGCTGCTTAGAATTAATAAAGCTACTAATACTAAACTTGTTACTTTTTTCATTATACATTTCCTCCTAATTTTTATGTTTTACCATAATTTAATTATACAAGCAGATGTTTACAATTTCAAGATAACATTTGTAATATATAAAATTAAATACTACTTTCAAATTATGAAGTATTCCATAATCTTTTAAGGCATGAAAAATCATTCAATTTTTTTTGTTCTTAAATATTCCATTCCCTGTTCTGTTATTATACTCCCAGATCTCCCTAAGTTTATTTTTATATATTGTTGGTCTTTTAAATATTGCAATAATCTTCTTACTTCTGCATCGCTGATAACTATATCTTTTATCTTTAGCTCATATAATAATTTTGTTCTGCCAATGCCATGGTAGCTTAGTGAATTTTCATTTATTATTTGTAAAAGCACATCAGTAATTGTCTTAACATTGTTTTTAAGATGCTTATTATTTTTATTAACTATATAACTTGGGAACTCTCCTAATGTTTTATAGTAATTCGATGTACTTTCTAATTCTCTGACATTTCCAGGCCAGTCGTAATTAATTAGAATTTGTTTTTCTTCTTTTGTTATATCTGAATAGTTATTTCCTAAAAAGTCTTTGCAAATAAGCAAAATGTCTTCTCTTCTGTTTTTTAACGGTGGCATTTCAATTGGAATAACATTTAATCTAAAATATAAATCATTTCTAAAGATCCCTTTAACAACTTTTTCCTCTAAATTTTTATTTGTAGCTACAATTATTCTTACATCAATACTTATTAGTTTATCGCTTCCAATTCTCATAATCTGTCTTTCTTGAATTACTCTTAAAAGCTGACTTTGAAGATTATAAGAAATATCGCCTATTTCATCAAGAAATATAGTTCCTCTGTTTGCTTGTTCAAATAATCCAAGCTTCCCATGTTTATTTGCACCGGTGAACGAACCGCTTTCATATCCGAACAATTCGCTTTCGAGTAAAGATTCTGGCAATGCTGCACAATTTATAGCAACAAAAGGCATATTACTTCTGTTTGAAAAATTATGTATTGATTGTGCCAACAGTTCCTTGCCGGTTCCACTTTCGCCCTTTATTAGAATATTATAGTTAGTTAAAGAAGCCTTTTTAGCTATGGATATGCATTGTTTCATAACTTCAGAATTATAAATGATATCTTTGAAAGTATATTTAGCATAAAGCCCTTTTTTAATAAGATTATCCTTTAAATTAATTTCTAAATCCCTTATGTCCTTTTCGTTTTTAAAAATAACGCTATAACCAACTATTTGGTCAATCAATTTTAATGTTGTTTTTTCAGCGCTATAATTTTCACCGTTTAGTTCAATTAACTTACTTTCAAAATCATCATTAATTATAAAATTATAAATTTTATAATCAATTAAACTTATATTTTCATTAGAATTATTATCTATTTTCAAAAGCTTATTTAATTTATTGTTTGAATAAACTAAATTATAGTCGGTATCAATAAGCAAAATAGCGTCCTTGGAATTGAATATAAACTTATCAAGCATTTCACTTTTTAAATAGCTGTTTAGATAATCTTTTCTAAATGAAGCATTAGGTTCTACAATATTATTCATGTGGGCAATTAGATTTCTATTTACTAATTTAAGATTTAATTTACCGGTCTCCATTAATTTAACAAACGTATCATACCCAATTTGTCTATAGCCTATGTTTATTATTTCCTTAATAAATTTAGGGACTAAATGTTCTTCGTTAGGAGTTATGGCAATTTGAATATCATTATAGTACTCAACAGAATTGTTTTTTTCATCAAATGGTATAAAGTTTATGTAACTAAGTCCTAAACAATTTAATTCAAAAGCTGTCTGCATGGTGCTTTCATAGCAATCATTAACTACTAATACATTTGTATTTGGTGGTATTTTTTGTATTTCTAAAATGTTTTTTTTAACGATGCCTCTTGTCATTATAACTATTTTATTAAAATTACGTATATGATTTTTCATAGTACTTAACATTTTTTCAAATATTACAAGATAAACATCCCCTTCAATAATTTCATCGTCCTCTAATTCATCTAAAAAAACATTTTTGACTTGAACATAATTTTCAAAGATAAATTCTAAGCTCTCTTGTAAATGAATTATAGCGGGTAGGTTTTCTCTGTTTCTATAAACTACTGATATCGTTTTCACACTTGATACACCACCTTTTGCATTAATAGGATTTAATAATATATTTATCCAATTATATCCTATTAATTAGATAAAAACAATATGTAAAATTTATATTTATTAAAATATCATTTTAAAATAATAACATATTTGAACAATTAAAATCTTTACAATTATTTTTTGTTATCTTTTAATTTATGGCATAGTTGTTGCTACTATATAAAGTATAAAATTTATTTAGTTGTGGTTATTGTAATTAGTATAAGATTTCTTTCAACTATCAAGTTTCACGTTAAGGAAGGCATAATTATGGGATTAGATAAAAACTGCGGAATAGTTATTGGTAAACTAAAATCGGGCACAAAGAACCTAATAACAGATGTTTCTGGGGTTAAGGTCGGGCATGTTACGTTAAATGAAGAAAGAGTTAAAACTGGTGTAACTGCTATATTGCCTCATGGGGGAAATTTATTTAAAGAGAAGGTAATGTCAGCCTCTTATGTTTTAAATGGCTTTGGGAAAAGCATGGGACTAATTCAGATTGATGAACTGGGCACCATAGAGACCCCAATAATAATGACAAATACATTAAGCGTTGGTACTGCTGCTACAGCATTAGTTAAATACATGCTACAGCAGAACGATGACATTGGCACTACAACAGGAACAGTTAACTGTATAATTACAGAATGTAATGATGGAAGCTTAAATGATATACGAGGGCTCCATGTTAAAGAGGAACATATTATTCAAGCTATTAGTGATTGCAGTGACGTGTTTGAAGAAGGTTGTGTGGGCTCTGGTACAGGTATGACTTGCTTAGGGGTTAAAGGTGGAATAGGATCTTCTTCAAGGGTCATTAAATTAGATAATAAAGAATATACAGTTGGTGCAATAGTAATGTCCAATTTTGGAATGAATGGAGATTTAATGGTTTCTGGTGAAAAAATTGGAGCAAGAATTTCTAAGATAGAAGAAAATGAAAAAGATAAAGGTTCAATAATAATTATAATAGCTACCGATATACCTCTAAATGAACGTCAACTAAAAAGAGTAGCAAAACGTTCAGCAATAGGTTTAGGTAGAACTGGGTCTATTATGGGTAATGGAAGCGGAGATATATGTATTGCTTTTACTACAGCTAATAAAATAAAACACTATAGTGGAAAAGAAATAATTGATACAAAACTTATATATGAGGATAGCCTTGACATAGTTTTTAGAGCAGCAATAGAGTCCGTGGAAGAATCGATAATAAGTTCATTATATCATGCCGAAACTACAGTAGGTTATAGCAGAAAAGTGGTTAAATGTTTAAAGGAATACTTATAATTAATACGAAAGTGAGTTAGGAAATGGAATTAATTTTGCATAACGGCAATATTATTACTATGGATGAAAGATGTCCTAAGGCTTCTGCAGTTGCTATTAAGAATGGTAAGGTCGTTGCAGTAGGAAGTGATGCTGAAATAATGAAACTTACCGGTGAAAATACGAAGGTACTTGATTTGAGTATGAAAACAGTCGTTCCAGGTTTTAACGATTCTCATTTACATAATGTCAAGTATGGGATATTTTCTAATTGTTGCGATTTAAGTAAATGTGGTTCATTGCAAGAATTAATAGATATTACACGTAAATTTATTAATGATAACAGCATAAAGCCAGGAAATTGGGTAATAGGCACAGGATGGAATCAAGATTTATTTGATGTAAAGCTTTATCCGACTAAAACAGATTTAGATTTAATATCAAAGGATCATCCCATTGTAATGTTCAGATGCTGCTCACATTTGCTGTTGGCTAATTCAAAGACTTTGGAGACACTTGGAATAGATGAAAGGACACCACAGGTTAAGGGTGGATATTTTGACATAAATTTGGGTTTATTCCGTGAAACTGC
>JARBUP010000028.1 GCA_029239575.1 Bacillota bacterium | reverse complement strand
TAATTTTGTTCAATTATAATTTTCATATTATTTAATTCACCGTTATTATATTCTCCTGCTGCAATTGCACCCTTATTTTTTTCATTTATAAAACATTCACAAAAAACATATATTTTATCAAATTGTCTAACAATAAATGGATCTGCACACCAATTATTTCCTTCAGTATTTAATGTATTAAATTCTATTTTGTTGCTTCCATTAATTAAATTAATTGAATTTTCTTTATTACATTCCCTATAAGCCAACTTCCAACAAGGTTTATAAAAAGCCCTTTTTATATAATCAATTATAGTCATACAAATCACCAAAAATAATTTCTGTATTGTCTAAACTTCATTTTTAAATTTATAAAATTTATTAGTTTCATAAAGAAATTTTTCTATGACATATTCAACATCTTCATCGCTTAAAAGAGTATGAAGTGGTAAAGTAATTTCATTTTTGTACATATCGTATGCATTTGGATAATTTTGAATATTAAAACCTAAATTCTTGTACGCAGTAAATAAAGGAAGAGGTTTGAAATGAACATTGCAGGATATACCATTCTTAGCCATATTAATAATAATTTCATTTCTTTCTTTTTCATTTATTCCTTGAACCCTTGTTATATACAAATGTCCTGAAGAAGCATAATCATCTCCAAAATGTTTTATAGTTTGAACATTTACATTTAAAGGAAGAAATGCTTTATCATACATTTCAATAATTTCCTTACGTCTTTTTAATAATCCATCATATCTTTCCAATTGCTTTAATCCAATAGCTGCCATTATATCGGTCATATTACATTTAAAACCGGGATAAATTATGTCATATTCCCATGCACCTATTTGGGATTTAGAAAGAGCATCCTTTGTCTGTCCGTGGAGGCTGTAAAGCATGAACTCTTTATATAAATACTCATCATCTAAATTAAGGTCATTTCTCCAAACAACTGCACCACCTTCAGCAGTAGTAAGATTTTTAACTGCATGAAATGAAAATGTTGTAAAATCTGCAACTTGACCAGAGTAGCTTCCTTTTCTTTTAGCACCAAATGCGTGGGATGCATCGTCCAATATAATTATTCTATTAAATTTTTTTTGAATTTCATTTTTTGCTTTAAATAATTTTTTTTTACTTTCAATAATTTCATAAATCCTATCGTAATCACAGATTTTACCAGCTATATCAACAGTAATGATAACTTTAGTATTTTCAGTAATTGCTTTAGCAAGCTCATCATAATCCATTTCAAATGAATTTTTTGCTGTATCAACTAAAACAATTTTTGCTCCAACATGTTCTATAATTGAAGCAGAAGCTGTGTACGTATATGCGGATGTTATTACTTCATCTTCTGGGCCAATACCTAAAATACGAAGAGTAAGTTCTAATGCTGCAGTTGCTGAATTTAGACATACAGCTTTTTTAACTCCAATATATTCGGCAATTTTTCTTTCTAATTCTTTTGTTCTTATACCGGTTGTAATCCAACCGGATTTCATAACTTCTTTTACTTCTTCTATTTCTGCTTCGGTAATATCAGGTGGAGAAAATGGTATGTTTCTAATTTTCCCTTCAGTCATAAATTTACCTCACAATCTATTTCTCATAATTATATTTAAATGTAGGCACTGCCTTATTTAATAGTTTCATAATCAAGTCCGTATCATTATTTTTTGCTGCAATTTTCATTTCAGCAATTATTTCAAATAATTGTTCTTCATTATAATCTATTGACTTTTCAATAAATATTTTAGAAACACCGGATCCTTCATATACATATTTATCATTTAAGAAAAGTTCTTCATATTCTTTTTCTCCTGCCCTTAAACCTGTATAAACTACTTTAATATCTATATCAGGTTCTAAACCATATATCTTAATTAATTTATAAGCTAAATCTTTAATTTTTACTGGTTCGCCCATATCAAGCACAAAAATTTCTCCGACTTTTGCTATGGAGGCAGCTTTCATTACTAACTGTACCGCTTCTTCTATAGTCATAAAATATCTTGTAACATTTTCACCAGTTACTGTAACAGGCCCACCTGCTTTTATTTGTTTAATAAACAGAGGTATAACTGATCCATTGCTTCCTAAAACATTGCCAAACCTAACCGAAACAAAATCAGTATTACTGTGCTTGTTAAATGACTGTACTATCATTTCGCAAACTCTTTTAGTAGCTCCCATAACGCTTGTGGGATTAACGGCTTTATCAGTGGAAATTAACACAAATTTATCTACTTCATATTTGTCAGCTAATAATACTAAATTATAAGTTCCAATAATATTGTTTTTAACTGCTTCTTCTGGATTATGTTCCATTAATGGAACATGTTTATGAGCAGCAGCATGAAAAACTACATCTATTTTTTTAGATGAAAATATTTTTTGTAGTTTTAATTTATCCCTTATGGAAGCTATTTCTACTTCTATATTTAAATCATCATTATATTTTCTTATTAATTCCTGCTGAATTTCATAAATGTTGTTTTCATATATATCTAAAATAATTATTTTTTTAGGAGAGTAAGATGCTATTTGTCTGCAGAGTTCTGAACCAATTGACCCTCCACCTCCAGTTATTAAAACTGTTTTATTTTTAATATATTTTTTTATTAAAAAGCAATCCAATATTATAAGATCCCTTCCAAGCAAATCTTCAATTTGGACATCTCTTACTTTATTTATTATATTTAATTTATCATCACTTGATATTAAGCTACAAATAGCTGGAAGTATTTTTAATTTACATTTTGTAGCTGTACAAATTTCTATTATATTTTTTTTATTTTCTGCATCAACGGACGGCATAGAAATAATTATTAATTCTATTAAATATTTAGATGCCATTTCAGCAATTTTATTTTTATCCCCTACTATAGGAATATTGTGCATATCCCTGTTTTTTTTTGTTTCATCATCATCTATTATGCATTTTATTGAGTAGTTGTAAGGGTTATTATAATCTAATTCACTTAGCAGCAAATCTGTTGCCCTTCCTGCTCCTATTATCATCACATTTATTTTTATCTTAGTATCAAAATTATGCTTATAAATATTAATTGTTCTATACACAATTCTAATAGACGAAGTTAAAAAACTTGATATTAATAGCATCAAAAAATATTCATAATAACTAATAATAATGTTTAATCTTATTGTAACGATTAAAAATATTAAGTTTCCAAGTCCAGATGCTTTCAAGCATTGATATATATCTTGGATGCCAGCGTACCTAAGCATATTTTTATAAACACCCATTGCTAAAAATGTTCCAATATAAATTACTATAAAAATTATAATACTTTCTAAAAAAACTAAAATATTTTCATGTTGCGAATCAGAAATAACCATAGGAATTGCATATGATACTAAGGCTATTATGGCATCAATCAATATGAGAATTTGTTTGCGGTATTTATTTAAAGTATAATATAAACCGTTCATTGCACTCTACCCCTCCCCATTATGATATTATATGTATTAGGAAGGGTTTTGGAATTTAAATGCTAATAATATTTGTAATAATATTTATTACCTTTTATTGGAGGAGTTTTATTAAATATTACTCCAATAATGTTTGCATTGACATTTTTTAATGCTTCAACAGATTTCTTTGCTAAATCTTTATCTGTTTGAGCATAAGCAATAGTGAATATTACTGCATCCGTATAAGTAGAAATTGTTATAGGATCACTTACTATCATAACTGGAGGCGCATCAATAAAAATATAATCATAATTAATTGATAATTTTTTTAATAATTCTTTTATTGCTATAGAATTAATAATCTTTGAAGGATTTGCAGGTAAAAAACCTGAAGTGATCACATGCAAATTTGGATATACACTATGTATATATTTTTTGTAATCATCTTTTTTCAAAAGCAAATCCGTTAATCCCATTTGATTAGATAAATTGAATTTCTTGTGCAGTGTAGGTTTACGCAAGTCAAAATCTAAAAGAAGCACTTTTTTATCCTTTTCAGTCATAACTGAAGCAACATTGCTGATGGATGTTGTTTTTCCTTCTCCAGCTAATGTACTAGTAATCATAATAGTTTTTATATTCCCATCAATATTTGCAACTTCAATATTTGATGCAATTTTTCTATATGATTCAGCTGCTTGAATTCCCTTATTATCTGTTTCAATTAAATTAATCATTTTCTTCATTTAAAATATTGCTCCCTTGATTAAAATTAGGTATGGAACCTATTACGGATAATTCTAAATACTTTTTAATTTCTTTTTCAGTTTTTAATGTGTTATCTAAATATTCCATAAAAAAACATAAAAACAAAATAATTATTTCTCCTAAAACCGCTGCAATAATTATATTCATAATTTTATTTGGCTTTATTGGAAATATAGGTATTTTCGCATAATCAACAACAGCCACGTTATCTGTTTTTGTAATACGGATTATTTCTTTAGTAAATTCTTCAACTAGGGTATTAGATATATCAGTCGCTAAAATGGGATCAGTATTTTGAACGGTTACTTTTAATATTTGAGTGTCTTTGACAGGTAAAACTGTTATGGATTCGCTTTTGAGATCAGTTAAATTAAGGATTTTCTTAGTATTTTCAATTACTGTATTAGATTTTGCCATTTCGGTATATGTATAAATTAAACTTTTGCTTAAGTCAACATCAGATTTATTAATTTCTTCATCTGAATTTTTATTCTGTCTTACTATTATGGTGGTTGAGGATTCGTAAACAGGCTCTATTAAATAATAGCTAGTCAGCCATCCTATAATTGAAAAAATTATCGGAATAACTAATATTAAAACAATTCTTTTTTTTAATATTCTTATAATTTCCTTAATGTCAATGGAATTTTCCTTTTCATACAATTTTAACACCCCTTTTAAGTATAATGAAATTGATTTTATATATTAATATTCATGATTAGAATGCATCATGTTTAGTATGTGACATAAAAATCATGGGAGATTTGTTTATTAAAGTTTTTATTAATGATTTTTTTAATATTATTTTTTGCTTCTATAATACTTTTTTCGTCAGGTATCATAACATAAAGCTCTTTATTTCCGCCCGAATATGTTATTGCTTTATCACCAGTTCCTTTTACACTATACATTATAATATTATATGATGTTCCATCATTAATTAGCATTTTAATTAATGCTTTCATTTCATTTGATAACATATTGGTTTCAATACTTCTACAAATTGTTTCTACAATTTCATATGACTTTAATAAATTTGTGGGTGATAGTGCTTTATTAAACAAAGATTTAATAACCTGCATCTGGTTTTCACCACGTTGGATATCACCATTTGAAAATGCATATCTTTCTCTAACAAATGCTAATGCTTCTTTTCCATTCAACTTATTTTCTCCTTCATTAAAACTATAATTTCCTGATTTAAATGTATAATCAGAATTAACTGTTATACCACCTAATAAATCCACCATATATATATATGAAGAAAAATTTACTCTAACATAATAATCTATAGAGATGTTATATAGTTTTTCTAATGCTTTTATGGAAACACCTACCCCGTAAATTCCTGTGTGAGTTAATTTGTCCATGCTGCCACCATCCATGGGTATTTCAACATAATAGTCCCTTGGTGTTGAAATCAATAAAATGTTTTTAGTATTTGTATTTATGCAAGCAATAATATTTACATCGCTTCTACTTTTTTCAGAAATATCTCCATATGTATCAACACCGCTTATATAAACTATAAAATTATCTTTTATATAATTTTTCTCTTTTTCACTGAATAAGTTTTTTGTTCCAACATATTTCATATAATTTTGATTTTGGTTTTGATTATGATATTCTGTTGTACTATCTGAATTTGAAATTTCAATTAACATTTTATTTATCTTATTTAAATAAATAAAGCATATTACTAAAATAGAAATAATCAGTAATATAAATAATTTACCTATCTTAATAAATTTAACATTAATTTGCGTTGTAAAACTTAAAAAAGAAAATAATAACAATATTATTATCAATGAATAAATGTACTTGTTTGGAATGATATTTAATAAAATTACATTATTAATAAAAGCCACTGCAATTATTGACTGAACTGTGGAAATTAAAATCCCAATTTTTTTATTTTTCAATAATTTATTAATATCATTTTTAATAACCATATGCCACCTCATATATATGTTATGTTTTAAATATTGTTGTGTGAAAAAAAAATAAGGAAGAGTGATATTTTTCACTGCTTCCTTATTTCTCTAACCACGGTACAACTATTTTATAAAAATTATTTTTATCAATTAAATACCTACATTGATAAAATTCATTGCTTGAATTATCTATTATATGTGGTGATAAAATAAATGCATTTTTAAAACCAGCTTCAATAACACTTTTTACCACTTCATCCGAAGATTCACCAAAAGGATACGCAAATGACGAAATACTGACTTTTAACTCCTTTTCCAATACTTCCCTACTTTTTACTAAATCAATTTTAAAATTATCATATATTTCTTTATTTAAAAACTTTGCTTGGTCATCCTCTAAATAATGCATGTCATATGTATGGGAACCAAAAGAAACTAAACCACTATCTCTCATTTCTCTTAGCTGTTCCCAGTTAGCCATTTCGAAATTTTTAAAATCTTTACTTCCAACTTGGCCAGCAATTACAAAAATAGTAAATGGAATTTTTCTTTCCTTTAATATGGGATATGCATTTTCATAAACAGAAATATCTGCATCATCAAAACTAATCCAAACACATTTATCAGGGAACTCACCTTTTTCTTTAAATTCATTAAGTTCTTGTAATGTTGCAAAATATGCACCTGAATCTATTAAATAATCCATCTGTTTTTCAAAGTCTTCTTCATAAACAGAATAAACAGTAAGCTCCTTAACATTGGTAAGCTTTTCTATTGTTGAATTCCATAAATTATAATCCCTCACTCTATGATATGTTAATGCCACACATACATTTCCTTTTGGGATAGGTTCATATGTTTCACTTAGTAATTCATCATCTTTAATTAATAGTGATATTATTTTCAAACCCAATAATATTATAACGCTTATAAGTACAGTTAATGTCAATATTTTCTTTTTCACTATTTTGCCCTCTCTAATTCCTTTAGTGGGTTTTTTTCAAAAATAATAACTTTTTCTTTAAATAAAAGATCATATGTTTCTTCATCCATTAAGTTTAAAGCAAGCATATCTTCTTTAATTGTTTGTTTTGGCTCTAATCGTCTATTAAGTTGTCCATATTTATTTTTATTGTAAAATTTCCAAGACAATAAAATGGTACAAAATATAAAAAAACAATTAAATGTTAGTAATATAAACATCCTTATGTCTTGGTTAGTCATTTTAAAACTAATTTTTAAAAGCCCAATAAATTCATTATTATAATTTAAAAATGCGCTTATAAAAAAATATAATATTATTATCATATATGACCACATAAAAATATTTATAATATTAGCTACTATTTTATTAATAAATGGTTGTTTTGATTTAACCAAAAATATATCAACATTTTTTTCATTATTAATTTTTATAAACTGCTTCTGCTTCTCATCCCTCTGTCCGGTGAAATCCATGTTGCATATCCTCCATATATTCTTGACTTAATCGATTTTGGTATTGCACTTATTACCACAAATACATTTACGACCCAATAAACAGTAGGATACCAAACTGCCCATATGTAATATTTAAAAACATTATCATATTTAGAATCATATTTTAAAGATAAAAACAACTGAATACAACTCATCAACACCATTGAAAAAGAATTAAATGATAACCAAATTAATAATTCTTTTATATCTTGTGCACTAAAAATAAAATAAATGCTCATTATTAACCATAGTACCGACCACAAAATGCTTAAAACTTGTTCTATATAAATTATCCAAATTCGTCTTTGGCGATAATCCTTAAAAATGTCATAGTGTCTTAAAATAACTTCTTGGCTTCCTTGAGCCCATCTAACCCTTTGTTTCCATATTCCTTGTAAAGTTTCAGGAACTAACATCCAGCAAAGAGCTCTTGGTTCATATCTAATATCCCAAAACCTTTTTTGGAGTTTCCAAGATACAGCAATATCTTCTGTTATCATATCACGATCCCATAAACCTACATCTACTAATGCTTTCTTTCTAAACGCGACTATAACACCTGAAACAGTCATAACTTTTCCTAAAACCCTCTGAGTTCTTTTAATACAACCTATAATAGATGCATATTCAACTAACTGCAACTTTGAAATCAATGTATCTCGATTTCGAATTCTTGGATTTCCTGTAACGGCTCCCACTCTTTCTCCATTTTCTATAAAATGATTTATTAAATAATAAGGTGCTTTATCACTCAGTAAAGCATCTGAGTCAATACATAATAAATATTCTGAAGTAGAAGCATGAGCTGCAATATGTAATGCATTAGCTTTACCTTTATTCTCACGACAACTTATAACTCGAAGACATTCATATTTATCTGCTAATTCAATTAATATTTTTTCTGTTGAATCTTTACTTCCATCATTAACAGCAATAATTTCAAAACTTGGATAGGAAAGTTTTGACAGGTTATCAATAGTTTCTTTAATTGTTTCTTCTTCATTATAGCAAGGAATTAAAATACTTATTTTTGGCCAATTAATTTTATTAATATTTAAATGCTTTTCATTTTCTTGAAAATTTGAAAATATAACAGAACCAGCAATCCAAAATAATGACATTAAAAAAGGATACCAGAATATATAACTTTGAATAAATTGTATTACACCAGGAAAATTTTTAAATAATTCCATCTTGCACTTCCTTTTTTCGACATATTTCGATATATATTAACACGGATACAAGCATTGTGTAAACTGAAATTATTATTCTTATAAAGACTTTTTAGCTTTTATTTTTATTCTTAAAAAAGAAAAAAGTATTCGATTTTATTCGAATACTTCTTTCTTTTTTAACTATGTTTTTTTGTAACTTTAAGTCTGCTCATAGCACGGTTAAGCGCAGCCTGAGTATGATAATATTCTTTTATACTTTGTTTTTGACGTAGTCTTTCTTCGGCACGTTCTTTAGCTTCTATAGCTCTTTTTATATCTATTTCTTCTGGCTTTTCTACAGTGTCTGCAAGAATTACAACAAAGTTAGGCATTATTTCTACAATACCAGTACTTGTAGCAGCATATTTCCATTCTCCATCCACTTTAAATCTGATTTCACCTGCATTTAGACAGGTGACCATTGGTTCATGGTTTGGGAGAACACCAAATTCTCCATCAAGTCCCAAGAAAACTATCATTTCACATTCACCATTATAAAATGGATGATCGCTTGCAATTATATCAAGGCGAAATGTTTTTTCCATTTTTCCTCCTATCTGATTAAAGAGTACTCATTAAATTAATCATTATTATTTCCATTAATTTCTTTTGCTTTTTCAATAACTTCTTCCATAGTTCCTACCATAAAGAAAGCTGATTCAGGATATTCGTCCATTTCACCATTGATAATAGCTTTGAACCCTTTTATAGTTTCTTTTACAGGTACATATTTTCCTTTTATACCTGTAAAATTTTCAGCAACATTAAAAGGTTGGGATAAAAACTTTTGTATTTTTCTTGCACGGTAAACTGCAATCTTATCTTCTTCATCCAATTCTTCCATACCCAAAATTGCAATAATATCTTGTAACTCTTTATATTTTTGCAAAAGTTCTTGAGTTTTTCTTGCAACTTCATAATGTTCTTCTCCAACAACATCTACTTCAAGAATTCTTGATGTTGATTCAAGTGGGTCAACTGCAGGATAAATACCTTGCTCAACAATTTTTCTTGATAAAACTGTTGTAGCATCTAAATGCGCAAACGTATTTGCAGGAGCAGGGTCAGTTAAGTCATCAGCTGGAACATAAACTGCTTGAACTGAAGTAATAGAACCATTTTTTGTAGATGTTATTCTTTCTTGAAGTTCACCAACTTCATTAGCTAATGTAGGCTGATATCCAACTGCTGAGGGCATTCGTCCAAGTAATGCTGATACTTCAGAACCTGCTTGAACATAGCGAAATATATTATCTATAAACAAAAGTACATCTTGTTTTGCTTCATCTCTAAAATACTCTGCCATAGTAAGTCCAGTTTGTGCAACCCTCATACGTGAGCCTGGTGGCTCATTCATTTGTCCAAAAACTAAAGCAGTTTTTTCTATAACACCTGATTCCTTCATTTCCATCCAAAGGTCATTACCTTCACGGGATCTTTCTCCAACACCTGTAAATATTGAATAACCGCCATGCTCAGTAGCTATATTTCTTATTAGTTCCTGAATTAAAACTGTTTTTCCAACTCCTGCACCACCAAACAAACCTATTTTTCCGCCTTTTGCATAAGGAGCTAATAAATCTATTACTTTTATTCCAGTTTCTAATATTTCTACAACTGGACTTTGTTCTTCAAAAGATGGAGGATCTCTATGAATTTTCCACTTTATATCACCTTTAACTTGTTCACCGCCATCAATAACATCACCTAATACGTTGAACATTCTTCCAAGAACTTCTTTACCAACAGGTACAGTAATGCATGAACCTGTATTTATAACTTCCATGTTTTTTGTTAAACCTTCACTCGAAGCTAACATGATACAGCGAACTATATTATTTCCTAAATGTCCTGCAACTTCCATTACAAGTCTTTTATTATCATTATATATTTCGAGAGCATCTTTCATATTTGGAAGTTTTCCACTTTTAAATTCTACATCTACAACAGGTCCTAAAACCTGAACTATTCTTCCATTATCCATGTATATTTATTTCTCTCACATAAAATAGTGAAGAAATCTCCTTTCCTTAACTTTTTAAACTATTTGCACCGCTTACTATCTCAGTAATCTCTTGTGTAATTGCTGACTGTCTTGCCCTGTTGTACATTAAGGTCAAGCTTTTAAGCATATCTTTTGCACTAGTTGTAGCTGCTTCCATAGCTACCATTCTTGATTGTTGCTCACTTGAATAAGCTTCAACTAAAACGCTATATATTACACCTTTCATGAAATTAGGAACTAAATGTTCCATAACTTCACTTGGTGAAGGATAAAACGATGCATGACTGTATCCAGCTTTTCTTCTTTCAAATTTTTTTCTTTCGAGAGGTAAAATTTGAAGGATTTCAGCTTCAACTTTCATAGAAGTTATCATTTTAGTATATATAACATATACATCATCTAACTCACGCTTTGCATATAAGTCTATAATAGTTTCAGTTATTTCTCTTGCACTGTGCATTGTTGGATTTTGTGCAGTATATAAAAATTCATTATCTATAACATAATTTTTTCTCAAAAAATATTGTCTTCCAACCTGTCCGATTAAGAAAAGCTTATTTTTAACTCCCTTAGCCATTTCCTCTTCGGCCAGCTTTATTACATTATGGTTATAGGCTCCAGCTAATCCCTTGTCAGCAGTTATAACAATATATCCTCTTTTTCTGTCTTCATATTTTATTTCTTCACGTTTATTAAAATAAATTTGATGAATATGAGGAGCACGAAGTAAAATATCATATATTGTAGATTTTAATTTATCAAAATATGGTCTTGTAGCAAGGAGATTTTTTCTTGCTTTTTTCATTTTAGATGATGATATTAAATACATGGCATTTGTAATTTTCATTATATCTTGTATGCTTTTCATCCTTGAATGAATTTCTTTCATATTAGCCATGGTATCACCTACTTTTGAATTCTTTTGTTGCTTCTACGATTTGACTTATAAGTTCATCAGTCAAAACCTTTTCTGTATTTATTTCTTCTATTATATTAATATACTTATTTTCAAAATAATCTATTAAATCATTCCTAAACTTTTTAATTTCCTTTACCGGTATATCAAGCAATAATTTGTTGTTAGCAGACACTAAAAGTATAATTTGCTCATGTAATGGAAGAGGTTTTGAAAGAGGCTGTTTTAATAATTCAACAAGTCTATTTCCATGATCTAATAAATCTTTTGTAGATTTATCTAACTCTGCACTAAACTGTGTAAAAATTTCCATTTCTCTAAACTGAGCTAAATCTATACGAAGGCTTCCTGAGGCCTTTTTCATTGCTTTTGTTTGAGCAGCACCACCAACACGGGATACGGAAAGCCCAACATTAACAGCAGGCCTTATACCTGCAAAAAATAATTCACTTTCTAAAAATATTTGTCCATCTGTTATAGAAATAACATTTGTAGGTATATAAGCGGATACATCACCAGCTAATGTTTCAATTATAGGAAGTGCTGTTATAGAACCTCCACCATATTCTTCACTTAGTCTTGCAGAACGTTCCAACAACCTTGAATGAAGATAGAAAACATCTCCAGGATACGCTTCACGTCCTGGTGGTCTTTTTAATAATAATGACATTGCCCTATATGCAACAGCATGTTTAGACAAATCATCATATACAATTAATACATCTTTTCCTTGTTTCATAAAATATTCAGCCATTGCAGTACCAGAATATGGAGCTATATATTGCAACGGAGCTAAATCTGAAGCAGATGCTGCAACTACAATTGTATAATCCAAAGCATTATGTTTTGTTAAAGTTGATACTATTTTTGCCACAGTTGATGCCTTTTGACCAATTGCTACATAAATACAAACTACATTTTCTTTTTTTTGGTTAATAATTGTATCCACTGCTATAGATGTTTTTCCTGTTTGACGGTCACCAATAATAAGTTCTCTTTGACCTCTTCCTATTGGAAACATAGAATCTATTGCAATAATTCCTGTTTGCATTGGGACTGTAACTGATTTTCTTGCAACAACTCCTGGAGCTTCATTTTCAATTGGATAATAATCCTCTGCTTCGATATTACCTTTACCATCAATTGGTTTTCCTAAAGCATCAACTACTCTTCCAAGTAATGAACTTGAAACAGGTACACCTGCCCTTTTTTTTGTCCTTGTTACTTTAGAACCCTCTACTAATCCATAATCAGACCCAAGCAAAACAACACCTACAGTTTTCATTTCTAAATTTTGAACAATTCCATGCACGCCAGTTTCAAATTCAACCAATTCTCCGTACATTGCATTTTCTAAACCATAAATTGTTGCAATACCATCACCTATTTGAATAATTGTTCCAGTTTCACTTACATTTGTTTTTATATCATAATTTTCTATTTCACTTTTAAGAACAGAAATTATATCACTTTGTTTAATACTGCTCAAAATTTCACCTCCAAGCAAGAGTTTTACGTAAACTTGAAAGAGTTCCTGCTATGCTTTTGTCATACACAATATCACCAACGGTTAAAATAAAACCTCCAAGCAATGAAGAATCTTCTTTAAGTTCTAATAAAACATCTGCTTTATTATATTTGTCACGTACAAATTCTTTTATTTGATTTATTTGATTTTCATCAGGTATTGTTACATAAGTAAATGTAACTTTTAAAATATTTTTGCTTTGAAGTAAAACCTCATCATATGCATCAATTATATTGACTATTAAATCTATTTTATTGTTATCAGACAATACCTTTAAAAAGTTTCTTATTTCTTTATCAAAAATAGAATCAATTACAGAATGCTTTTCATTTTGTTGTATTGATGGATTTGAAAGAGCATTTAATAATTCTCTGCTTTCCAAAAATATATTTTTTGTTTCATGAATAATTTCATGGCTTATTTTTAATTCAAATAAAACAATTGAATAATTCATTGTTAACTCTGTCATTTAAGAGCACCTACTTCTGAAAGAAAATCATTCATTAATTTTTTATTTGAATTTTCATCTAAATTTTTTTGAATTAATTTTGTTGCAACTATCATTGCAATACCAGCAATTTCAGATTGAGCATCATGCATTGATTTTATTCGTTCAAGTTCAATGGATTTTTTTGCTGTTTCCATCATTTGCGATATTTCTTCTTTTGTTGCTTTTATTTGTTTTTCATGTTCTTGTTGAGCCCTTTGTTTTGCTTCACTTATGATTATTTCAGCTTTTAATTCAGCTGATTCTAAAGCTTCTTCATATTCACGTTTTAAATTCATTGCTTCATTGTTTTTATTTTCAGCTTCTTCAAAAGTAGCCTTTATTGAATTAGTTCTTTTTTCCATAATTTCTGTTATAGGACCAAATAAGAACCTTTTCATTAATAAATACAATACAAGAACATTAACAATGTTAAATATTATATTTATATCTAATTTTAACATTAGATTTGCCTCCGAAAATTATTTTAAGAAAAGTATTATTAAAACAGCAATAACAAAACCATAAATAGCTGTTGCTTCGGCTAAAGCGCAACCTAATAATAATGCTTTGTTGATATCACCTTTTGCTTCTGGTTGTCTTGCAATTGCTTCTACTGCTTTTGAAGTTGCAATACCTATACCAATTCCTGCTCCTGCCCCTGTTAAAACTGCCAATCCTGCTCCGACTGCTATCAATGTGTTCATAATGCATCTCCTTTTTAACTTTAATTATCTTTGTTATTTTAAGAATAAAATTATTAAAACGGCAATTACGAAACCATAAATTGCTGTTGCTTCTGCAAGTGCACAACCCAATAATAATGCTTTATTTATATCTCCCTTTGCTTCTGGTTGTTTAGCAATTGCTTCTGTTGCTTTAGATGTTGCTATTCCTATACCAATACCTGCTCCTGCTCCTGTTAATACTGCTAACCCTGCTCCTACTGCGACTAATGTATTCATAATATTATTCTCCTATCAACTTTAATTTCATTTTTAATTTTTAATGATGCTCAAATTCCATTTTTTCTTTCATAAACAGTGATGTTAAAAAAACAAACACATATGCTTGTATTAAACCGTCGAATATATCAAAATATAAACTAAATGGAATAGGTACAAAAACTGGTACAACCATTTTTATTAATTCCATTACTACAAATCCACCTAATATATTTCCAAATAATCGCATACATAAAGACAATGGTCTAATAAATATCTCTAAAACATTAATTGGGGCTAATATAGGCATGGGCTCAGCAAAACTTTTTATCCAACCCCTTGTTCCTTTTGATTTAATTCCTGAATATTCAATCAAGATTATACTCATGATTGCTAATCCAGCTGTTACATTTAAATCTTTAGTTGGTGGGGTAAGCCCAATTATACCAATTAAATTTGCACATCCAATATATATAGCCACCGTTCCAAGATATGGCAAATACCGTTTTCCTTCTTTTCCTAAAATTTCTTCAAAAAAATCACTAAAAAATCCAACAACTGACTCTAAATAGACCTGCGTTCCTGTAGGAACCATTTTTAAATTTTTTACTAACAATTTGGATATAACCACTAAAAATAGCATTATCCCCCAAGTAATTACAATAGACGTTGCAACAGGTATACCCCCAAACACTGGTATTGTAAATGAAACTTTACTTTCAAGATGATGCATCAATTCACTTGCAAACTCTTCCATTTTTTCACCTCCTTAAAATATAATATATATATTTTTCATTTCACAAAATTCTCACGTATAAATTGGTTATTATTATGGTAAAATGAACAATTAAGCAGATTAACCGCTATGAGACAATATATTATACCTATTTTTTCGGAATGTCCAGCATTTTCTAAAAGTTTGTCGAAACATAAATCTTTTTAACAAAAGAATGTGATTTTCATATCTTTTTTCTTAAAATAGTTTACAAAAAGCATAAAAAAATCAAAATATTTAAGCTATTGAGCATTAATATTTTGATTAATTTTTGATATTTTATTCTTATTCGCTTATTTTAGTTTCTAATTCAGTCAATAATTCATTTAGTTTTTTTAAACCTGAAATTATTGTAATAAAATCTTCGTCTGATTTATGTTGTAATACATGGCTATATTTTTTTAATATTTCATTTTCAATATTTTCTATTGTAAGTTTTCCCATATCAGTTAATTTTATTTCAACAACTCTTTCATCCTTTTGGCTTCTTTTTCTTATGATATAGCCATCTTTTTCTAATTTTTTTAACATATTAGATAAATTTCCACAGCTCATATCAATTGTTTTACCGATGCAGCCAACTGTTGCATGCTCACTATGCAGAATGGAATTTAAAATTCTATTCTGCATTAAAGTAAGCCCATTT
Source organism: Bacillota bacterium (assembly GCA_029239575.1). Classification (GTDB taxonomy): domain Bacteria; phylum Bacillota; class Clostridia; order Tissierellales; family Sedimentibacteraceae; genus Sedimentibacter. The sequence continues at coordinate 893 of JARBUP010000028.1, read as the reverse complement.
TTTTCAACTATAGGCCTAAATACAGCATCTATATTAGTTGAAATAATCCTTGCATTATCCCATAGTTCTTGTTTTAAAATTAAATTTCTCATTAAACCACCTACTTTACTATGTTTTTTCTGAGTTTATTTTTAATTTTCCTTATTGTTTTCTATTATATTTTCTGTTACTACTATTTCCTCTTCAACTATATTTTCTTCTATTAATTTTTTATTAATAATATCCATGAACTCTTCACCTGTAATAGTTTCTTTCTCTAAAAGATATTCTGTTAATTCATGTAATTTATCTTTATTTTCTTCCAATATATTTAAAGCTTTTTTATGAGCATCCTTTATTATATTTAATACTTCATAATCAATTTTACCTGCAGTTTCTGAAGAACATGTAAGTGATGAATCAGAGCTTAAATAAGGATTAGAAATAGTTTCTAAAGCCATCATATCAAATTCTTTGCTCATTCCAAATCTTGTAACCATGGCTCTTGCAAGTTTTGTTGCTTGTTCAATATCATTTGAAGCTCCAGTTGTAAATGTATTAAAAATTAGTTCTTCAGCTGCACGTCCACCAGTATATGTTACAATTTTATTAAAAGCTTCTTCCTTAGACATCAAAACTCTTTCTTCTTCTTCAACTTGCATTGTGTATCCTAATGCACCTGATGTACGAGGAATTATTGTAATTTTATGAACTGGAGCTGATTCGCTTTGTTTTGCAGCAACAAGAGCATGACCAATTTCATGATAAGCAACAATTTTCTTTTCCTTAGGTGATATTACAGCACCTTTTCTTTGATAACCAGCAATTACAGTTTCAACTGATTCTTCTAAATCTTCCTGAGAAGCCTTTGATCTTCCTAACCTTACTGCTCTTAATGCAGATTCATTTATAAT
>JARBUP010000276.1 GCA_029239575.1 Bacillota bacterium | reverse complement strand
GAATTGGCAAATCAGAATAAGAAAAAAAGCGGTGCAAAAAATGTGGAATTCATCAAAGGATTTATTGAAGATATTCCCTTGCAGGATGAAACAGTTGATATAGTTACCTCAAACTGCGTAATTAATTTGAGCGAAAGCAAGGAAGATGCCCTTGGAGAGGCTTACCGAGTGCTAAAAAAAGGCGGTAGGCTCGCCATAGCAGATATCATTCAATTAAAAGCTGTTCCGGATGAAATAAGGCAGAACATTCAAATGTGGGTGGGCTGTATTTCAGGTGCATTAACCGTAGAGGATTATGAAAGAATTCTGAAAAAGGTTGGTTTTAAAGATATTGAGATTACCCCTGTAAACATCTACACTATGGATGTAATTAAAGATATTGCAGAATCCAAAAATCTATGTGACATTTACTCTAAAATGGATGAAGAAGTATTAGATGGAGCTTTTGCAGGTGCACATGTTAAGGCATACAAGTAGGAAGAAAAATTATGGATTATAATGTTGAAGTTATGAAAGCATCCGACTGGACACAGGTTGTAGAAATTTATACGGAAGGAATAAAAACCAAAATCGCTACGTTTCAAAGTGAGGCACCAAGCTGGGAAGAATGGAATAAAGGACATTGTGAATCCTGTCGCCTGGTAGCCAGGGCTGGTGATACAATTTTGGGCTGGGCTGCTCTATCTCCCGTTTCCAGCCGGTGTATTTATGCCGGAGTTGCAGAAGTAAGCATCTATATTGGTAAGCAGTATCAAGGTCAAAAAGTTGGTACAGCACTTCTGGAAAAATTAATTGAACTCTCAGAAGGAAACGGCTATTGGACACTGCAATCAGGAATTATAAAAGAGAATACCTCAAGCTTGAATCTACATAAAAAATGCGGTTTCAGGGAAATCGGTTATAGGGAAAGACTTGGCAAAATGGATAACGGAAAGTGGCATGATGTAGTATTAGTTGAACGAAGAAGTAAACTCGTGGTTAATTCATAAAGCAAGAATAGGAGGTGTATGAATATGTTAATTTTCATAATAGGTATAGTTTTACTTTTTACCATTGCCTTGATTCCAGGTGATAATAATTCTGGATATGATGAATATTGCCGGATTGAATGCTGGAGCAGAAGGAGGCCCTATCGATAAATTGGGGATTCGAAAGCATATCATATTTTGTACATTAAGTTAAAATAACTCAGGCTCTTTAAAGAATAACAGGTTCAGAGGGGGGCAAACAACAAATTTTCAATTGTTTTTGAGTGCAAAATTACAATAAGTTTTGCACTCTTTAATTTTGTCTAAATTCTAATACTTCCGTTGCCTTTCAATAAAAATTTCTTTGATTTTCGCATAGGTTTTTGCAAGTAAAAAAACACATGTAATAAATTTATTACACTTGCAAAATTGAGTGTAAAAATGACTGCAAAAAGGCGTGTAAATAATTATGTAAAAATTCAATTTAAACTTTATTTCTGTTGAAATAAATATAAATATTGGGAAAAATATACAATTAGTGTTGTAATATTAAAATAGTAATAGTTCGCATAAGTAAAATTGTACGACATAATTTAATTTCCAAAATATTCATTTATTAATTCATCATCATTTAAGTCATTTCGAATTTTTTCATAAATAGGTAATGAAGCATTTCTCATTGCTTGTAATGTTTCAAACGGTAAATCTATTATAGTCATTCCTTCATCAATAAGAAATTGTTTTATATTTTCAATTCTATCATCGGCTTGTTTTCTTGCATAGGAAGTTGCTGTTTTAGCTGCACTTTCAAGAATTGATTTTTCAGTTGTTGTTAGACTGTTGAAAAATTTATCGCTTGTTATTAGAGTAATTAAATGCGGTAAGTGGTATGTGTTTATAACATAATCCTGCAGCTCATATAGTTTTAAGGCTGCTATATTTTCGTAGGGATTTTCTTGAGCATCTATATAATTAAACTTCAATGATGTGTAAATTTCGCTTACAGGCAGAGGTACATTAATTGCTCCAAGTGCTTTCCAAAATGATTCATGATTGTGGTTTTGAATTGTTCTTATTTTTATTCCTTTGAAATCTTCGATATTTTGTATTAATTTGATTGATGTCATTTGTCTGAACAATTGATCAGCTATACCTAAAAGTTTATAACCTGAGTCTGTATAAGATTTGCTGATTTTTTCATAGAATAATTCATTATCAATAGCATTTCTTAAATTATTGATATTAAAATAAACCAAAGGTATATCAAACAAAGAAGCCTTAGGAATTAAATCTACCTGGGGAGCTGTGTTTTGAACAATAAAATTAATATTGTTGTCATCCTGTACTATTTGCTTAATCATTTGTCTGTCCGTACCTAATTTTGCATCTGTAAAAATATTTATTTTCATTTTGCCATTACTTAATTTATTTACCTCTTCAGCAAATTTTTCTGCATATAAAAAAGTTACTGTGTCCTTCGGGCTATCCATACCTAAATTCAATATCATATCTCTAACTTCATTTTGCAATAATTCTGTAGCTATTTTCGACTTTTCAATATTTTGTTTAATTTTCTGTTTATTATTTGATTTTAAAGGAATTAAATTAATATTAATTTTGCATACTGAATTAGGATGCACTTTAACATTGTTAATTTGATAAGGACAAAATCCTACTGCTTCTATTTTTAAGCTGTAAAATCTATTCTTGTTATGTGAAAATACTTTTATATTTGCATCATTAATTGAATTTCCGTCAGGAGTAAATAATTTAATATCTAAAAATCCTTTCTGAATATTATTGCTATTTTTAATATTAGAATTAAGACTTAAAATGCAATTATTTTCATTAGAATATTTATAATCCCAATAATACAATTACTTCACTTCCTTTGATTGAATATTTTATATAATAGTATATTCTTAAAAGTGATATTAGAATACTATTAAATTTCCTATTATTGATTTTAAATTTTCTCAGAGCGAAGCCTGAGCGATGTTATATATTTCAAAAAAGAAAAATAATATGTCGTATAATTCAAATTATGCGTCACAAAACAAGTATAGATGATTTTAGATTGGTTATGTGAATTTAAACCAGTCTTTTTTTATTTCTTATACAAATACCAAGTATTTATTTTTAATTCATATTTTAACTCATAAATATCACTGCCGTTATGCTGGCAAACAAATACTAATCTATTGTAACCGACAACTTTTTCTTCATAAGTTTTAAGTACCTTTTCAACTTTTACAACTTGACCATCTAATCTAAACTTAACAGGTTCTATTTTCCGTCAGAATTAAAAATAGCCATAACTTTAATTGGTTCATTTAAAATTTTCATAAGTTTCACCTCAATATTATTATATAGAATGTATGTTCTGTTGTAAATGGTAAGATATTTAAGTTATAGTAGAAACAATACAATTTGTGGTATAATAATTAATAAAGTAGTTTAATTCGGATTTGTATATAATAATTATGAATAACATTTGAATTTATAACAATAATAATATTTTTGAAAATATGTAAATTTAAAAAGAAAGAAGAGGAAGATGATGAAAGATATGAACTTTAGCGAAGCGGTTGAGCGTTCTATTAAAATTAGAAAGTTATACCATAATTTGGAACGAGAATACCATGGAAAAGAGTGGACTGTGGAAGAGGATGCGTTAGCTTTTCTTACAGATGCTGGATTGGTTGGACGTTTAACAATGTCTCAACAGGGGCGTTGGCCAAAAGATGGGGAAACTGAATCTGAACTGGAACATAAACTTGGCGAATGTATATGGTGGTTGATTATTTTAGCTGAACGCATGAATATTGATATCAGTGAAACATTGGAAAGTTTTTTGTCCAATACTGAAAAAAATTTATAGGATTAGGAATATTGCTTGAAAAAGACTCAGAATAATTATTTTATTGAGGATTAGAAGGAAATTTTTAAAAGTACAGTAAAATTATTAATTTTCATATGAAAGTCTGTAGTAAACATAAGGCATAAAATTACGAACTAAAAGTTATTTGTTAAATATCTAATAAATAAAAATTTGACCAGCTAATTATTTGTATTGTAAGCCGTTTAAGAAAGCGAGGTAAAATGAATTCATTTATAACAGTAATACCACTTATACTTATAAGGTTTGGACTTTTGAGCATATTAGATAAGGAGGCTTTAAAACGTGCGACTTTCTTCGCTCCACTGATTGGAAAAGAAAAGGTGGCATACTGGGTTTATCAGACTTCAAATATTCTGATTTTTGTATATCTATGTTTACTCAAGATTACGACTAATCCACACTGGTTTAATATAGGCTTGGTGATATATGGATTAGGAGTCTTGTTGTGTGTTGTGTCCGTATCAAATTTTGCAAAACCTGCAAAGAATGGTATCAATTTTAAAGGACTCTACCAGTTTTCTCGCAATCCGATGTATGTGGCATATTTTATTTATTTTTTTGGTTGTGTGCTGCTTACCCAGTCGTTGATATTGCTTGCAATATTAATTGTTTTTCAAATATCAGCACATTGGATTATCCTATCGGAAGAAAGATGGTGCGTAAAAAAATTTGGGAAAGAGTACATAAATTATATGACTAATGTAAAGCGTTATATTTAAAAGTTTATAAGTATGCTTTTCAATTGAGCATAATAGGAGTTCGACTAATTCCAATTTGTATAGTTGAGTAAATGAACATAGCATAAATTAAGTTGATTCGCATTATTCATATTATGCGAATTAAGGGAAGCCATATTGACTTCCCTTAATTCTTATATTATTTTCAACATTATCTTAAAACATAGCCTTATATTAAAAGATAGATTTTATTATAAGGATTTGTGAAAAGAAGAACTGATTATAAACAATATAATCAGTTCTTTTTAAATATCATACTTTTTTATTGCTTTAGATTTTTATAAAAGCTATTGCAAAATTGACTGTGAATTTACGATTTGAACTTCAAAAGAAACATGTTAGCAATTGAACTTTACACAGTTAAGATAAAGTTCTATTTAAAAAAGTATATGAATTTATTTAATCTGTAAAGTATTAATAAATATAATTAATTCAATATGTTTAAGTCTTATTTACTTTACATTGTTTGTTCTATATTTTATTGTAATTAAAAATACAAATATCCTCCAGAGAAAGCTCAGAGGGCAGTTGATATTGTAATTAAACAAGCGGAGTTAATGAGTAGTCAGATGTTTGCATAAGTTTTTTTAACTCTCCATGACAATCTACTTGAAGTGGTTATGTATTCCCTCGAAAGAAACTGTATAGGTATAAAAAATATAGTAACATAGCAACTTTTGTTAATAAAGTTGATATGTTACTATTTCTATTATTAGTGAAAATTACATTTAAGTATTTGTAAAAAACTAAAATAGTTCACACAAAAACTTAATAGTAAAAAGTAATTTAAGAATATATATCAGAAAATTCTATGTTTATCATTTCGATTTTATTGCTCATATTTACTCGGCCATTAAAACTTGGATTTTCTACAATTTTTACAGGTAATTCAAGTTTAAATAAAGAACCTTTGTCCAACTCGCTTTCAACACTGATTTTACCACCATGCATTTCCGCAATTACCTGTGATAAGCATAAACCTATGCCACTTCCTTCAGCATATCTGGTTAAGGATTTGTCAGCTTGATAATATTTATCAAATATTAATCCCAAATGTTTTTTATCAATTCCAATTCCAGTATCTTCAACAGATATTTCAATCATATTACCTCTGTCAGTAACATTTACATATATATTTTCATTTGGCTTGGAAAATTTAATTGCGTTTGAAAGAAGATTAAGCATTACTCTTTCTAACATCATAGGATCACAAGCGATAATTTTTTCTTCAATAGTAGTATCAAATATAATATTTAAGTTGTTACTTTTTGCATATTCTGTAACTGACTCAACAATATTTTCGATAACTTCTACAATATTTTGATTGCTTAAGTTTAGTTTTAAAAATCCTAATTTGCTCTTAGACAAATCAACAATATTGTTTATAAGCTTAGTAAGTCTGTAACAGTTTTGTTTAATGCTTTTACTGTAGTCAAAAAGCTTTAACTTGTTTGCTTCTGTTAAATCATTTTTTAAAAAAAGCTCCATAATTTGATTGGCGGAAAATATAACATTTAAAGGAGTTTTTAGCTCATGTGCTACATTTGCGTAAAC
>JARBUP010000027.1 GCA_029239575.1 Bacillota bacterium | reverse complement strand
GGTCCAGATACTCCAGCAGCACCAAGAACACCAAATAGTTCTAACAGAACTACAGGTACTGGTAGTAGAATTATAAGATAATTTTAAAATACATATCCTAATTTTTAGGATATGTATTTTTTATTTTCTTTTTAAATTTAACTATGTCGAATTTTATCTAATTATTTGTATTTCCAAGAAAATATTATTAAATAAAAAATTTTTTTGTAATAAAAATATATTATGTGTACAAACACAATTTTGACATTATCAGCATATAATTAAATAACTTTGGGGGTGTTTTTGTTGATAGAGAATATATTGCAGATTATTTTTCCTTTTTCAATTTTCATTTTTGGATATATTACAAGCGGAAGTTCTTTCCCACAACCATTAGAAAAAGATGAAGAAATAGAATTAATAAAAAAATCAAAAGGAGGTGATCTTGAAGCAAGAAATACGCTTATTGAAAGAAATTTAAGATTAGTCGCCCATGTTATAAAAAAATATAAAACAGTTGGCATTGATCAAGAAGATTTAATTTCAATAGGGACTATTGGCTTAATTAAGGCAGTATCAACATTTGATAACAACAAAGGAATAAGGCTTGCAACTTATGCAGCAAAATGTATTGACAATGAAGTTTTAATGACCATAAGAAGCGATAAAAAACTAAAAAAAGAAGTTTCTCTTCAAGGACCATTAGGCACTGACAAAGAAGGAAACAATATTTATTTAATAGATGTAATAAAATACGAGGGCGAAGAAATCGTAGGTAGACTTGATAAAGAAGAAAAAATAAAAGCTCTTGATGCCATTCTTGATAAGGCATTGCAAAAAAGAGAAAAAGAAATAATAGAAATGCGTTATGGTATAAGAAACAATCAGCATAAAACACAAAGAGAAATCGCTAAATTATTGGGCATCTCAAGATCATATGTATCACGAATTGAAAAAAAAGCTTTAAAAAAATTATATGATGCCATGGTTGAAAGCGTTGGTAAATAAATACATAGTAAAAGCATTCATCTTTTATTATTTGATGAATGCTTTTAGTTGCTTTTTATTTTTTAATTTTCTACTTTTTTTCTTAAAATGAAATAAGGCGCTACTTCTTGAGGAATTTTCATTTTGACTATTTGCTGTGCGTGTGGCGCTGATTCGATTTTATTTCCTTTATCATCTGTTAAATCAACAGCAGTCAGTTCAAAATGTTTCCCTTTAGGACCAAAACATTCAAGTTTATCGCCTTCAGAAAATTTATTTCTTTGTTCTACTGTTGCTATACCTGTTTCCTTATCATAATCCTTAATTATACCAACAACATCATATGTTCGAATATAGCTGCTTGAAGTATAAAGCTGCCCATCTTTGTATGGGTTTCCTAAATAAAAACCATATGAAAAATCTCTGTGAGATGTTTTTTCAACTTCCTGCTTCCAATACTCTGTATTTCTTTCAGCCTGTGGCTTTAAAGTTTCATCTAAAGCATTTCTGTAAGATCTTACAGTTATAGCAGTATAATATTCACTTTTCATTCTTCCTTCAATTTTAACTGCCTTAACGCCTATATCAACAAATTTTTGCATATGTTCTATTAAGCACATATCTTTTGAATTAAAAATAAAAGTTCCTTCATCATCTTCAACTATAGGATAATATTCTCCTGGTCTTTTTTCTTCCACAACATGATATTTCCATCTGCATGGCTGAGCACAATCACCTTTGTTTGAATGTCTTCCTGTCATAAAACTTGACATTAAACATCTTCCCGAATGGGACATACACATAGCTCCATGAACAAATGTTTCAAATTCTAAATCATCAGGAGTTTTTTTAATTATTTCTTCTATTTCTGTAAAAGTAAGTTCTCTTGCTAATACAATTCTGTTAACACCCTGCTTATACCAGAAGTTTGCAGTATGATAATTCGTCGTATTTGCTTGCGTGCTTAAATGAATACGCATGTTAGGTGCTGTTTGTTTAACTATTTCAATAGTTCCTGGATCTGCTACTATTAAAGCATCCGTTCCTATTTTGCTTAAGTATTTTATATAATCTTCAAAGCCTTTTAAATCATCATTATGTGGTGTTATATTAACTGTTATGTTTGCATTTTTACCATGGTTATGACAATATTCAACTGCTTTTTCTAAATCTTTATCAGTAAAATTTTTACTGCCTGCTCTCATACCCATTGATTTACCGGCAAAGTATATTTCATCTGCTCCATACTCAACTGCCATTATCAATTTATCCATACTTCCTGCAGGTGCTAATAATTTTGGTAACATATTTTCTCCTTTTAATCTGTTTAACTAACAAGTTTGGGGACGGTCCTTTTTTTTACCAAGGTCTATCTTTAGGGCCTTAAGGACCGTCCCCTTATTTTATTAATGTGACTGCTAATCCATCCCCTAAAGGGAGAACAGTCGTTATAAATCTTTCATCCTCTGATATATATTGAAGATATTCTCTTAAATTTCTAACTAATGTTTTTTTTCTTTTTACAACTAAATCATCAGATGCAATCATACCTTGATATAAAACATTATCTGAAAGTATTATTCCACCTGATTTCATTCTAAGAACACATTTATCAAAAAACACTTTATAATAACTTTTAGCTGCATCTATAAATGCTAAATCAAATGTTTCATTTACTTTATCTAAATTTTCAACTGCATCACCATAATACACTTCAATATTTTTTTCAAGATTAAAATGCTTTATATTTTTTATAGCTTCTTCATAAAACTTTTCACTTCTTTCAAATGTAACAACACGGCTTTCACCATTTAAGTTTTCCATCATTTGTGTGAAAAATATTGACGAATATCCAACATTAGTTCCAATTTCAATTATACTTTTAGCATTTGATTGTTTTATCATAAGCTTTATGAACTGACCAACTTCTCTGTGAATTATTGGAAGCTGTCTTTCTTCACAATTTTTTCTAAAACGCTCAAGTTCTTCATTTTCATTTTTTATTAGGCTATTAATATATATATCTATATATTCCCTATTAATATTGTCCATTATATCATCCTTAATATACTTAATTATTATTATATTTTTCTATTGCTTCTAAATGATCTTCATAATTATTTGAAAAATAATGGGAGCCATCACCCTTAGCTACGAAAAATAAATAATCCACATCTGCTGGATTTAATACTGCATTTATACAAGCTCTTCCAGGTGAGTTAATAGCTGTTGGTGGAAGTCCTTCTATTATATAAGTGTTATAAGGGGAATCAATTGCTATATCTTCTAAAGTTAATGATTCCTTCCACTCACCATGAGCATAATTAACTGTTGCACATGATTGTAGTTTCATATTAATTTTTAATCGGTTTAAAAATGCTGCTGCTATTTCATCTCTTTCTTCATCAAGAACAGCTTCTTTTTCTACTATACTTGCTAAATTTATTATTCCATCAAGGCTTAAACCAGACTTTTCAAGAAGTGGCTTAAATTCAGCGACATAATATCCATCGAATTGACTTAAGAGCATTTTAATAATTTGTTCTTCAGATGCATTTTTATAAACATTATATGTGTCAGGCATTAAATAACCTTGTAAAGTTTTAATTTCAGGATTGTCCATTAAAAATTTATATTCTGTTTTATAAATTTCAATATTTTCCATTAAACTTAAAAGTTTTTCATAATTCAATGTAGTTTGTTCAGATATAGATTTAGCAGTTTCCTGTAAAGTTAATCCTTCAACTATAGTAATGTTTAAAGTATTTCCTGATACACCTTTATTTATAAGTGTATCCAGTATTTCTTCAACATTCATATTTTTAGAAAGTTTAAAACTACCAGCTTTTAATTTGCTGTCATTATTAGTTTTTTTGGCATAAAACTTAAAAACTAAAGTATCTTTTATTAAATTATTTTGAAATAATATATCAGCTATATCATTAGTTGAACTGCCTACTGGAATTTCTATTAATACAGTAGCATTATTATTAATGTCAACTTCTTTTAATGAATTATCTATATAATTATTTACATAAAAATAAGCTACAACCCCGAATATAAGTAAAATTATTAAAATAAAACTAAATATTTTTTTCATTTATCCTCCATATTTCTTAAAATATTTCGCATTTAGATATTATTATACATCTATCTACTTTTTATTTCAATATAAAATAAAATAAGATGTTTCATAAATTTTTTTATTATTTTTTATAATTAAGGATATTTTTTTGTTCATTGGTTAATATAATATTGCTTAACATGATTATGAAAGAAACTAATTTTGAAAGGATCTGGTTGCTTTGGAATACGAAAAAGGTAAAACAAATGGTAACACTCCTAATAGAAAGAACGTTAATAAACAAAATGTAATGCATGGTTTTAATTTTAAGGATGACTTTATTGTAACAGATAATCTTAATCCTCTTCTAAACAGTATGACGAAAGAAAATACAAAAATGGAAGAGAAAAAAATTGTTAATAATAAACCATCCCAATATAGACCAATTATAGGTGTAAACTTTCATAATTTAAGAAAATAATAAGCAAAAATGTTTAATTATTTGTTAAGCGTTAAGAAACCCTTCGGGGTTTCTTTTGTATGCCCTAACCAACATCTAACTTTCTATTTAAACAATTTTTATTACCATTATTAAAAATCCAACATATAATAATAAATAAACATATGGGAGGATATTATGATTTCAAATAATAATGGAACCACCCCAACACAACCTATAACAATAGGCAGGGTAGCACCAGATTTCACTGCTCTTACAACTCAAGGCCCAATTACATTATCGCAATTTAGAGGAAAATGGGTTTTGCTTTTTTCACATCCTGGAGATTTTACTCCAGTTTGCACTTCGGAATTTATTGCTTTTTCACAGCTTTATGATGAATTTATAAATAGAAATGTTCAACTAATAGGTATTAGTATAGACAGTAATCCTGCCCATCTTGGGTGGTTTGTAAGTATTTTAGAAAATTCAGGTATAACAATACCATTTCCACTTATTGCTGACAGAAATGCTGAAGTATCAACACTTTATGGTATGGTTAATCCCGATAGAATTTATGAAACAAGTGTTAGGGATGTTTTTATAATTGACCCTGTTCAAAGAATTCGTTCAATATTAGCATACCCTGCAACAAATGGCAGAAATATGTACGAATTATTAAGGCTTATAGATGCACTTCAAGTATCAACTGAATATAGAGTTTCAACACCTGCAAACTGGATGCCTGGAGATCCATTAATTATACCAGTCCCTACTACATATGATGAAGTACTTAAAAGAATTAATGACCCAGAAAGTTTAGGACTACAATGCAAAGATTGGTATTACTGCTATAAAAATTATGATGATGTTGTAAATCAAAATAACATACCTGCTCAAGCCCCTGCTCCTACACCAACTCAAACTCCGGCACCAACCACAACTCCAACTACTAATTCATCAAGTTTTACTAATATAATAAGTGCCACAAATACCAACACTAATACAACTACTTATTCTAATAAAATAAATAATACCAGTTCAGTTAGTTCAGTTAAAAAAACTGAATTTAAAAAAGGATAAAATAAAGCCTATATCTTAATTAGATATAGGCTTATACTTTTTACCATTCAAATTCTTTATCTGTTAGAGGTTCTTCTTCAATTACTTGAGTTTCTTTAGGTTCATTAACTTCATTAACTTCTATAACTTCTGAAATTTTAGGTTCTTCAGTTATATTAGATTCTACTTCTGATGAAATGTCAGCCTCTATTTTAATATCTTCTATTGATTCAATTAAATTACCCAATTCAGTATAATCATTAAATTGTTCAGTTAAATTAAGTGTATCATTTGTATTAACATCTACAATAATCGGCAATATCATTGGATTTCTTTTAATTTTATCATAGATAAAACTGCTAAGAGAATCTTTAATAGCCATTTTAATACTGTTCCATTCTTTCACTTTAGCATCAGTACATTTATTTAATGCTTTTCTTATAACTTCCTTAGATTCTTCAATTAAGTCTATATTTTCTCTTACATATATAAAGCCTCTTGAAACAATTTCAGGACCTGCAAGAATTTTACCTGTACCTTTTTCTGTTGCTAAAACAATAATTATTAAACCATTTTCTGATAAAAGTTTTCTGTCTCTTAAAACTATATTTCCAACATCTCCTACTCCAAGACCATCAACTAAAATATTTCCTGAAGTAACATTACCATTTTTAGCTATAGTTTTTGAAGTAACTTCAAAAACTTCTCCATTTTTTCCTATTATAATATCTTTTTCATCCATACCAAGTTCTTGAGCAAGCTTTGAATGAAGCATTAAATGTCTGTACTCACCATGAACTGGAATAAAAAACTTAGGCTTTAAAAGAGTTAGTATTAATTTTAATTCATCACGTCTTGCGTGTCCTGATACGTGAACTTGTGTTATAGCATCATACAATACTTCAGCACCTTTTTCATAGAGCATGTTTATTACTCTTGAAACAGTTTTTTCATTTCCAGGTATTGGAGTCGCAGAAATAATAACTAAATCACCTTTTTTAATTTGAATTTTTTTATGGTCAGCATTTGCCATACGTGTAAGAGCAGACATAGGCTCACCTTGACTACCAGTTGTTACCACTACAATTTCATTATCTTTTAATTTTTTCAAATCATTTACATGAATAATTGTACCATCTGGAACATCTAAATATCCTAATTCTTGCGATACTTTAACTGCATTTATCATACTTTTGCCTGATATGGCTACTTTTCTACCATATGCAACTGAAGCATTTATTATTTGCTGTATCCTGTGGATATTTGATGCAAATGAAGCAACTATAATTCTTGAATCACAGTTTTTAAATATTTCCATAAATTTTGTGCTAATAATGCGTTCAGAATCTGTTGAACCAGGTCTTTCAACATTCGTACTGTCAGACATTGCAACTAAAACACCTTTTCTTCCAAATTCAGCTATTGCGTCAAGATCAATTACTTCACCACTAATAGGTGTATAATCAATTTTAAAATCTCCTGTATGAACAATTGTACCAATAGGAGTTTCAACTGCAATCATTACTGCATCCGGAATTGAATGGCTGCTTCTAATAAAATTAACTTTAAAACAACCAGCATTAATGCTACTTCCAGCATCAAGTACATTTAATTGAGCATCTTCAATTTTATGTTCTAAAAGTTTATTTCCAACCAACCCAAGAGTTAGCTTTGTTCCATAAATTGGAACATTAATTTTCTTTAAAAGATATGGGATATTTCCTATATGATCTTCATGACCATGTGTTAAAAATATACCTTTAACTTTATCTTTATTTTTTACTAAATAAGTTATATCAGGTATTACAATATCTATACCTAACATTTCGTCTTCAGGAAAAGACATACCACAGTCTATAACAACAATATTGCTGCCATATTCTATAACCGTCATATTTTTTCCTATTTCGCCTAAACCACCTAATGGTATTATTTTTAATTTATGTTTCTTTTCTGTTGCCATTAAAATTCTCCTTCTTTCTACAATCGCTGCAGATTCCGGTGAACTTAACCATATGATTTTTTATTTCAAAATTGTATTGTTTTTCTATTATTTCTTCCAATGAGTTCATTAAGTCTTCTTTAACTTCTATGATTTTACCACAATTTTTACATATTAAATGATGGTGTTGATGCGTTTCCAAACTATCAGGAGATAATATTTCATATCTTCCACATCCATCATCAAAATTAAGTTTTATTGCTAATCCAATTTCTTCAAATAGTTGAAGTGTCCTGTAAATAGTAGCCATACCCATTTCTGGATATTTATCTTTAATGAGCTCGTAGATTTCTTCTGGGCTTAAATGTTCGTCTTCTTTTTCTTTTAATAATTCATATACTACAAGTCTTTGTGTAGTTATTTTATAGCCCTTTTCACCCAATAAATCTTTTAAATAATCAACATTACTCATAATTCACCCCAACCGTTTAAAAATTTAAATTAAATCGTCTGCAATTCCTTCATAAATTTCAATGACTTCTTTTAGTTCTTCCTCATCTTCTATCATACTAAGAATGACTTCTCCGTCCTCAGTCTCTTCTAAGCAATATATCATGCCTTCATCTGAATCAATTTCATGAAGAACTGCATATTGAACATCGTCCACATGAAAAGTTGCTTCAACAACAAGCTTTTCTACTTTGCCTTCATCATTAATTAATTCAATAATATTGTCTTCCATTTTAATTTACCTCCGGCATTATAATTTATTGCGCTGCATATAAGTCGTAAGAATTTGTACCGCAGCTAATTTGTCTATTACTTCTTTTCTTTTTTTTCTTTTAACATCGGCTTGTATTAACATTCTTTCGGATATTGTTGTAGTAAACCGTTCGTCTTCAAGCTCAACAGGTAAATCAATATGTTTTTTCATTTTTTCCAAAAATTCAAGAACTTTTTCACCCTGTATGCCAACCGTTCCATTTAACATTTTTGGAAGTCCAGAAACTATTTTAGTAACCTGATATTCTTCTATTATTTTTCTGAGCTCGTTTATATCGTTTTTAATATTTGTTCTTTTTATAGTAGTTACTCCCTGTGCCGTTATCATTAATAAATCACTTACAGCAACTCCTATAGTTCTGTCTCCTACATCAAGACCCATCAATCTGTCCATAAAAACCTCACACAATTTTGATATAAAAATCCGTACATTCACCCGCACAATAACTGCATAAAACACATTTTTTCATATCAACTTGACATTTGTCATTAATGATAGTCAATGCATTTTGTTTACACCTTTTTGCGCATTTTCCACAGCCTACACACCACTCTTCTATTACGAGGGTACGTTTTTGATTTCTAATTTTATTTTTTATATAATGATTTAACTCATTGTTTTCTAAATAACTGATATTCGCTTCCACTTCTTCTTCTGTGCTCATACCTACAGCAATTGAGTCTACAAACTCTAAATCCCTTACAAATTTAAATGCTTTTTCTGCATCATTTATAAGGTGACCTCCTCCATAAACTTTCATTGCTAAAATAAATTTATTATTTTCTTTTGCTTTTTTTACTGCTTCCAACATATCATTTATTGAACCATCAGCAATTCCTATACCTTTCATATTTAAAAGAGGAAATACAAATTCAATTTCTTTAAATTTAATGCTGTCGTTTACTGCTTCAACTCGGTGAGTTGAAATGCCAAAATGTTTGATTATACCTTGCTCTTTATATTTCATGAATCTCTCAACAGCTTGGAAATGTCCTAAAAAATTATTGCCATTGTCTTGTTCATGCAACATAAACACATCTAAATAATCAACATTCATTTCTTTCAAAGCTTTATTAACACTAAATTCGGCAGTTTTCTTGTCATATGCATAGCTTTTAGTTGCTATTGTTAGTGTTTCCCGGTCTTTGTCTTTTATGAATTCTTTTAATATATTATAATTATCATAAAGCTCTGCTGTGTCTAAAAAATTAATTCCTTTTTTATATGCATAATTCAACAGATTAACTTTATTTTCTATTGAATCACTATTTTGTAAATCACTTAATGAAAGTGTTCCATAGCATAATTTCGAAACTTTTTTTTCAAATAAATTTATGTACTGCATACTTACCTCAATTTAATTTACATAAAAATATTATATAAATTAAAAATTTAGCAGTATATTGTTATATACTGCTATATAATAATTTTTAATATTTAATTTACAAAGATTTTATTTTTCATTTATAAATTATAATTTACTATAAATCTATAACGTCTAAATAAACTCCTAAAATTTCTTCTAATAATTCATCACGTTCTAATTTTCTTATTAAACTTCTCGCATTATTGTGATTAGTTATATAAGTTGGGTCTCCCGACAATATGTATCCTATAAGCTGGTTATTTGGATTGTATCCCTTTTCTTTAAGTGATTGATATACCTGGGATAATATTTCACGAGCTCCATTAAGTGATTCCATACTATAATCAAATTTTGCTGTATTGTTGCTAACATTTTTATCCATCAAAACCACCTCTATACATTATAATACATTTTTAAATTAAAATCAAATACAATTTATTTTTACTAATTTAAATAATTTAAATTGATGCAATTAACTTTTTAACTGATTCTAATGCTTCATTAATTTTTTCCGGATTTTTTCCCCCAGCTTGAGCAAAGTCAGGTCTTCCGCCTCCACCGCCGCCTGCAACCATTGCAGCTTCTTTAACTATATTTCCAGCAAGAATTCCTTTAGAATTTAAATCCTTTGAAACAGATGAAACAAATAAAACTTTACCATCTAATTCAGAAGCTAATAAAATTATACAGCTTTCGTTTTTATCTTTTATTTTATCAGCCATATCTCTTAAAGCATTAGCATCTTTATCTTTTAATTTTATTAAGAAAAGTTTCATGCCATTTATTTCTTCATATTGGTCAAGAATTTGACCCATACTACTTTTTAATATTTCATTGTTTAACTTTTGAATTTCTTTATCTTTTTCTTTTGTTTCTTTCTTAAGAATATTAACTCTATTTAACAAATCATCTTTAGTAGATTTCATAGAAATAGATAAATCATCAATTAAATTATTTAATTCATTGAAATAATTTATTGCTGCTCTTCCAGTTACTGCCTCAACTCTTCTAATTCCTGATGCTATACTTCCTTCTGATACAATTTTAAACATTCCAATTTTAGCTGTTTGGTCTATATGAGTTCCACCGCAAAGTTCTTTGCTAAAACTCTCAATACTTACAACTCTTACTGAATCTCCGTATTTTTCATCAAATAAAGCTGTAGCACCTGTTTGTTTAGCTTCTTCTAAACTTAAAACATCTGTTTTAACAATATAATCCTGTAAAATAGCTTCATTAACTTTTCTTTCCACTTCTTTTATTAAAGCTGAATCAACACCTTCAAAATGTGTGTAGTCAAATCTTAATCTTTCATCAGTTACATATGAGCCTGCTTGACTTACATGATCACCTAATAAATTTTTTAATACTCTATGAAGTATATGAGTACATGTATGATTTTTAGCTGTATTTTTTCTTTTATCCACATCGATTAATGATTTAACATTATCGCCTATGGATACTTTACCATTTAAAACTTCAACTTCATGAATAAAAATGTCCTGATTATATTTTTTAGTATTTAAAACTTTTAATTCTACACTATCACTGATTAATTTTCCTGTGTCACCTATTTGACCGCCTGATTCAGCATAAAATGGAGTTTTATCTAAAATAATATAACCTGATTGAGTTTTTTCTATATTGTTAGTTTCTTCTCCATCAACTATTATGCTTAAAATTTTAGAATCATTTTCTAAATCATTATAACCTGTAAATTCAGTTTTAGGCACATCAATATTAAAATCTTCATTTTTCCAACCTGAACTTCCAGTACCTTTTCTTGCTTCTCTTGCCATAATTCTATGTTCTTCCATTATGCGAGAAAATTCACTTTTATTTAACTTAATGTTATTTTCATTTAAAATTTCTTCAGTCAACTCAACTGGGAAACCATATGTATCATAAAGTTTAAATGCTACATTTCCATCAAAGTTTGATGTACCTGATTCATTTAACTTTTCTATTTCTTTATTTAAAAGTTCAAGACCTTGATCAATTGTAATTTTAAATCTTTCTTCTTCTAATTTTACTATTTTTAATATGTAATTTTCTTTTTCTTTAAGCTCAGGATATGCATTATTCCATTGGTCAATAACAACTTGAACAGTTTCGCATAAAAATTCCTTTTTAATTCCAATAGATTTACCTTGACGAATAGCTCTTCTTATTAATCTTCTTAAAACATAACCCCTACCTTCATTTGAAGGAATAACTCCATCACCTATTAAAAATGTAGCAGCTCTTGAATGATCACAGATAATTTTCATAGCAGTATCATTTTTCTTGTTTTTTCCATATACTACATTTGATAATTCTTCTGCTTTTCTAACAACGGATCTTAAAGGTTCAACATCAAAAACTGTTTCTTTTCCTTGTAATGCTGTTGCAACTCTTTCTAAACCTGCTCCAGTATCTATATTTGGGTTTGGTAATGGATGATAAACACCTTGTTCATCTTTATCAAATTGAGTAAATACAAGGTTCCATATTTCTATATATCTTGAACAATCACATCCTGGTTTACAATCAGGTGAATTACAGCCTCTTTCTTCTCCTAAATCATAATATATTTCTGAACATGGGCCACTAGGGCCTACTTCTAACTCCCAGAAATTGTCTTCCTTGCCTAACTTAACAATTCTATGTAGTGGTAAACCTATTTTTTCATTCCATATTTTTAAAGCTTCTTCATCTTCATAAAAAACTGTTACCCAAAGTTTATCTTTATCAACTTTTAATTTTTCAGTTAAAAATTCCCAAGCCCATGTAATAGCTTCAACTTTAAAATAATCTCCAAAAGAAAAATTACCGAGCATTTCAAAAAAAGTTAAATGTCTTGCAGTTATACCAACGTTATCAATATCACCAGTTCGAACGCATTTTTGACATGTAGCCATACGTTTTGATGGTGGTGTTTCAGCACCTGTAAAATACTTTTTCATTGGTGCCATACCTGCACCTATGAGCAATAAACTTTTATCATTTTTTGGAACTAAAGAAAAACTTTGCTCCGTTAAATGTCCTTTGTTTTTATAAAACTCTAAAAATTCTTTTCGTATGTTATTTATTGAAAAATTATCCATTTACCCTCCAATTATTTCCGTCCATTTTCATATGTAATATAATCATTTATAATAAGGAAATTATAATGTATTTTATCATATATTGTCAATATAAAAAACAGCGGCTATAAACCGCTGTTAATATTAATGACACCCAAATTCTTCTTCATCTTCAGGATTAAAATTCTCTAAACCTTTAATAGTTTTATTTGTTTTTTGTGCATAATCATAAAGAGCTGATTTAATTGCTTGCTCTGCTAAAACTGAACAGTGAACTTTAACTGGTGGAAGACCACCCAATGCTTCAATAACTGCTTTATTAGAAAGTTCAACAGCTTCGTCTATGCTTTTTCCTTTTATAAGTTCAGTAGCCATGCTTGATGATGCAATTGCTGAACCACATCCAAATGTTTCAAATTTTACATCTTCAATTATTTCATCATTTATTTTTAAATAAATTTTCATTATATCACCGCATTTAACGTTTCCTACTTGGCCTACACCATCTGCATTTTCCATATGTCCAACATTTCTTGGATTTCTAAAGTGATCCATAACTGTTTCTGTATACATAGTATCCTCCGATTTATATAAAATATTATATTTTTTAATTTAATTTTTGTTTGTTTATTAAATCT
The DNA here is from genome assembly GCA_029239575.1 of Bacillota bacterium. GTDB lineage: Bacteria > Bacillota > Clostridia > Tissierellales > Sedimentibacteraceae > Sedimentibacter. The sequence goes on along the minus strand of JARBUP010000027.1, from coordinate 3,794 downwards.
AAAATTTCTTCAATCTCGTTATTATTTTTGGGTACGGTCTTTTTTTGACATAGTCTATCTTAAGGGCTTTAAAGACCGTCCCCCTTTAATTATTTATTTAAAGGTGAAATTTCTCTTAGTCTTGAAATAATTGCCCTCATAGTTTCAACAACAAAATCAATATCTTCTTCTGTTATTTCATCGCTCAAAGTAAAACGAATTGAACCGTGAGCTGTTCCATGATCGAGTCCTGTTGCTAAAAGCACATGGGATGGATCAAGTGAGCCAGATGTACATGCAGAACCGCTTGAAGCTGCAATTCCTTCCATGTCTAACAATAATAATATTGCTTCTCCTTCAACATATTTATATGAGAAGTTTACATTATTAGGAAGCCTATTTGTAGGGTGACCATTTAACACTACATCAGGTATATTAGCTTTAATACCTTCAATTAATTTTGTTCTTAATTTAATTAAATAATCATTGTGTTCATCGAAATTCTTTGCTGCTAATTCAACAGCTTTACCAAAACCAGCTATATTTTGTACGCCTTCAGTTCCAGCTCTTTTTCCTCTTTCTTGTCCGCCGCCGTGGATGAAGTTGTCTATTTTAACACCTTTTTTGATATACATTGCCCCTATACCTTTAGGTCCACCAACTTTATGTGCTGACACTGACAATAAATCTATATGTTGTTTTTTTACATCTATTCTAACTCCGCCTAACGCCTGAACTGCATCAGTGTGGAATATAATTCCGTGTTCTTTAGCTATTTCTCCAATTTGCTCTATTGGCTGAATTGTTCCTATTTCATTATTAGCAAACATAACTGATATTAAAATTGTTTCAGGGCGAATGCTTTGTTTTAACTCTTCTAAATTAATCATTCCATACTGGTCAACATTTAAATATGTTGTTTCGAACCCAAATTTTTCAAGATACTCACAAGTGTGCAAAACTGCATGATGTTCTATTTTAGTTGTAATAATATGATTTCCTTTATTTTTATTAGCAAAAGCAACTCCTTTTATAGCCCAGTTATCTGATTCAGATCCGCCAGCTGTAAAATAAATTTCTTTTTCATCAGCATTAATAAAATCTGCAACTTCTTTTCTTGCTTTTTCGATTGCTTCTTTTGATTTTCTTCCAAGTTCATATAACTGACTTGATGGATTTCCATACATTACATCAAAATATTCTTTCATTTCTTCAATAACTTCTTTTTTAACTTTAGTTGTTGCAGCATTATCAAGATATAGTTTTTTATTCATTTTGCTTGTTAGCCTCCAATAAAATTTCTTTATGTTCTTCATACATATCAGCTAATGTTATTTTATCTATAACATCAGTTATACTTTTTTCTATTTTTTCAAATATGCTTCTTGTAGCACATACTGATTCCCTTGAACAAACTTCTTTATTTACACATTCAGAAGTAGTCATTTCTCCTTCTAATGTTCTAAGTATCATACCAACTGTTAAGTCTTTTGGTTCTTTAGCAAGCATATAACCGCCTTGTGAACCTCTTATAGTTTCAATATATCCTGCTTTTCTTAATTTTGCAAAAAGTTGTTCTAAGTAATTTTCTGATATTTCATATTTTTCTGATATTTTTTTTAGAGACACTGGTCCTAAACCGTAATTTAGTGAAAGTTCAAATACTGCTTTTAATCCATATCTGCCCTTTGTTGATAAAATCATTTTAGTCTCCTTTCAAATCCATTCCCAACTGTTTTGGTGGGGTATGATTAATTATATTATACCCCACTATTTTTGTCAACATTAAAGAGGAAATTTTTTTTAAAAAAAATTGGGGGACTTAAGTACGAACCTTTTGTAATAAAAGTCCGTTCTTAAATCCCCCAAAATTATTATTATTTTTAATTTATATCTAAAGGTAAAATTTTATACATGTTTGTACCGTTAACTTTTACAGAACTGTAAACATTATTTATAGGATATTTACCTTTACATTCTCTTAAAATTGCCTTTAAAGATTCTCTATCATTTGTTTTAATACAAATATCACATTCACTTTTAATGCTAAAAGGTACTGATGTTAATTTAATATTTTTTATTCGCATATTTTCTAACTTGCTAAATGCAGCAATTGCATAATTACGATTGGTAAATGTTATAATATATAGCTCCATAATTTCCTCCTATATGCAGATAAATTATCCTAATATATTTTATTAAGCATAATTTAATTAGTTACATATAGGCAAACAATATTATTCTAAATTTAAAAACTTTTTAATACCCCAACTATTTAATATCTTTATTATTATTAAATTTAACAATATTACTATAATATTAGTAATAAAAATAATTAACATTTTATTTATATCAGGTATTTTTGTAAGTAAAAAAATAGGTAAACCAACACTTAAAAATCCTATGGCCATGGCTATTAAAACTGAAACACTTTGTTTAATAACAGCTTGCTCTGTAGTCCATTTCATTTTTGGAAACTTTAAATTTACAATAATTCCTGTAATGGAAATAAACAAGGTATAATTTAATGGAGTTAAATATAAAAAAATAATATTTATTAAATTTAATTTTAACATTGAAGCAATTAATGTACAGTTAAATATTATAGGTGGAACTAATAAAGTTAAATTAACTGCTGCTTTGCTTAGAAAAATTGTTTTAATATTTACAGGTAATGTTTTTAATATCCATAAATTATTTCCTTCAATAGAAATAGAACAGGAAGAAGTGCAGCTCATTATAACAACAAATGATATTATTAATGGCGCTAAATTATTTATAAAATCTGCAAAAAGTGGTATTTCAAGCATAGCTCCCATTTTATCAAAACCCATTAATAATGATCCTAAAGTTCCAAATGTTAAAAAGACAACTCCAAATCCTGTATTTAAAACATATAAAGGTGATGAAAAATATCTTTTTAAATCTTTTTTATAAAGAGCTTTAAAATGTGAAGAAACTTTTAATTCTCCAATCTTATAATTTGATTTTACTATTTTAGCCTGAACATTAGAATTCATTTTTTTAAAATTATATGAAATTAAAATTACAAATACAATAAAAACAAATATTGAAATTAGCATAAATAACAGCAAAGATATTATATTGCCTTTTAAAATAGAATCAGCATACAAAGTAGTCATAGGATATTTATAAATCATAACTTCTATAGTATTTTTCACATTTATTAAATTATCAATATTTTGCATACTATTTAAATTAAATGAAACAGCCATTAACCCTAAAATAAAACATAAGGACAAAATTATATTTACTATATTAGTGTGTTTAAAATTACTTGATATTATATTAATTGCAAAACTTAAAAAAGTTGCAATTATTATTGGAATCATAGGAATAAATAAGCATAAGATTATATTCATAATAAAAAACATAGTATTTGTATTTACTTTCATTGAATATATAATGCATGCAGGTATAAGTATTATAAATGTAGCAAAAACATTAATAACATTAAGCATTAATATTCTACTTCCTATTATTGCACTTGTTTTAACTGGTAACGACATTAAAAAATCATAGTCCTTAAATCCAAACAATATTCCATTGGATTTATAAATAGTTGTAAAAAATACAGCTGCAGTTGATGCAGTCATCATTATTATAGGTAATAGATATAGTGCGTTTAATAACGTCAGTGTTTGAGACAATCCATAGCTATACATAAATGAAGTTGCAGTTACTGAAATAAATAAAAGTAAAAATAATACAACAAAAAGTAATTGTTTAATTTTTTCTCTATTATTCTTAATATAAAAAGCTTTATTGATTCTAAACATATCCAATATTTGAAT
>JARBUP010000026.1 GCA_029239575.1 Bacillota bacterium | reverse complement strand
AAAAAAATTCACACCAATAAAGATGTGAATTTTCCACAATTCAAACATTAAATTAACTTAAGGCAGGTCTCCTGACTCAGAATCTCAGCTTCTATGCGCCTTCCCTTACGGTGGCATTTGCAAAGTCGCTCCTCAACACAGTGGCGGGCCCGTCCAGGATTTAAACCTGGTTCCCTATTATCTTCAAATCAGTTAAATCAATTTGAAGCACCTTAAACATTTAATTATTCAATTCAATTAAAATAAGTATATCTAATTATTTTTTTGCTGTCAATATAATAGTTTTTTCTAACTATAAAAAACTACATATAAATAATATTATATTCCATTAAAATATTTTATATTTTAAGGTTTTAAATTACCAAAAACATGATTAATAACTTCCCTTAATTCTTTAAGCTCAATAACTTTAATATTGTCAAATTTTACAGGTCTGCTAAAAGCATTTCTACAAACATATACTTTTTTAAAACCCATTCTATCAAGTTCTCTTATTCTAGTTTCAAGGGATGGAACCTTTTTAAGTTCTCCCGTTAAACCAACATCAGCAATAAACACTACATCATTTGGAATTCCTTTATTATAAAATGATGAAACTATACTCATTATTACAGATAGATTTATTGATTGTTCCTTAATTCGTAGTCCACCAGTAATTTTTATAACAACATTTTTATTAAATAAATTAAATCCGCCTCTTTGCTCTAAAATTGAAATTAAAGTGTTTAATTGGTCCTTGCCTAAATTTTCTCCAATTCTTGAAGGATATGGCATAAAAGAATTAGAAACCAAACTTTCAACTTCCACTATTATTGGACGGGAACCTTCTCTAACAACTGTTAAAGCACTACCTGAAACCACTTCCCCTTCTTCTCTTTTAGTCATAAAAAATTCAGATGGATTATCAATTGATACCATTCCAGTTTCAGTCATACCAAAAAATCCAATTTCACCTGTTCCACCAAACCTATTTTTAGAGCTTTGCAAAGATCTTAATTCATCTTCACTTTCACCTTCTATTATAAGAACAGTGTCAACAAGATGTTCTAAAGAACGAAGTCCTGCTATTTCTTCATTTTTATTCATTTGTCCAACTAAAATAACTGCCCTTGGCCTGTCCGAACTTTTGGCAATTCTTAATAGTTCATTTGCACATTCCATTGTTTGAGTTGGGGACCCAGCCCTAGACGGCAAATATTCATCCAATGTAAAAGTTTGTATACTGTCAACTATTATTAAATCTGGATCAATTTCATTTATGGAATCTACTACATTATTTAAGCTTGTATCTGAAACAATCCAAATATTATCATTAATTTTTTTTAATATTCTGTCCGCTCTGTTTTTTATTTGGCTATCACTTTCTTCTCCAGTTGCATAAATTACTTTAAAACCTTTTGTAGATACATCATCTGCCACTTGTAAGAGTAGCGTTGATTTTCCAGCACCTGGTTTTGCAGTTATAATAGTTATAGAATCTTTAACTATACCTCCACCCATAACCCTGTTAAATTCATTTATATCAGTTATAATTCTATCTGAATTACTTGAAGTTACCTCGGATAACTTTTTTATTGATTTTCTTGATGAGGGGGACTTTGATTTATTAGAATTTTTTTTTGAATCCACTATATTTTCTTCTAAACTATTCCATTCATTGCAGTTTGGACATTTGCCCATCCATTTAACTGATTCATAGCCACAATTTGTACATCTAAATATTGATTTTGTTTTTATTGTAAAACACCCCCGTATATGTAAAATTACATAAAATTTAATACCTAATAATATATCATGTTAAATTCCATGTCAACATTACAAAAAGAAAAAGCCCACATATTTGTGAGCTTAGACTATTGACAAACCCCTAAATTGTCATTCTGAACGCAGTGAAGAATCTTTTCATCGTTGAAATAACAAGATCCTTCGCTTTCGCTCAGGATGACAAATCAGAAAGTATTACTTTGTCATCAAGCTAAGCCCACATATTTGTGAGCTTAGCTTATTATTCTGTTGTTTTTTCCTTTAAATTCACAAAGTGAATTGTAGAAGAAATTGTTAAAATTACTAATGTCGCTAAAATTAAAAATGACATATGTATCCCCACCCCTTTTATATAATGCTTAGTTTTTTACGCTGTAATAATTTTACAATATGAACCTTGTAGTTTTCTTAAAATTCCTTAATTTTAGGGCATCAACTAAAAGATGCCCTCTATTATTCTAATTCGCAAAATTTGCATCCATTGCAAATTTCAACTTTACCTTCAAAAATCCTTTTTATTAAATCAATTGTATTTTTTGCTTCCATATTTACTCCTTTTACTTTAGTTAAATGAAGTATAATTTTTTTAGGAGAGATATTAAGTAGCACATTTACAATAAATTCATCATAAATTAAAACTTTTCCGTCTAATTCTTGAGAAATTTCTACATTAGAAATATAATTGAGCTTTTTCATTTTGCTGTCATATAACTGAAGTTTATCCTTAATGTACATTATATTGACTAAATCATTTTCTTTAGATTCTGTTTCAGATATATAATTTATTATGTTTAAAAAATCAAGATACTCTTGTTTCATTAAAAAAGAGTCTATGCTTTTTTCAACAATTTGTGAAACATAAAGATTTATAAATTTAAGCCTGAATTTTATAAATCCATTTAAATTAATAGTTTTAGAATTTTCCAATATTTCTTTCAACTTATTTTTTACTACTAGCTGAATTTTGATATCATTTTCAATTTCATCTTCAATAGATTCTTGTAACTGTCCAAATTCTCCTTCATCAAAGTAAAAATAATTTTCTTCAAAATATTTCTTACTTTCATGTTTTATGAATTCAGTAATTAATTTTGTTATTTTTCCAATTATCTTTTCTAAATACTTTTTTTTATTTAATTTATCATTTGTAGAGTAAAGAATACTTAAGTTGTTGTCACTCACTGATGAAATCTCTATATCGATATCACTTTCATCTAAATTGGTGATAATTTTAATATTATTAATTATTTCCTTGTTTTCATTGATGTTTAATTCTAATGATAAAAGCTCCACTTAGTCACTCCTCTCGCAGGGAGGTTACAATATCGGTATTATAGATCCCAAATCTATTATTTGTTGACTTGAAGCTTCTTCATATATATAGCCTGCATGCTGTATGAATGTTTGTAATGTTTTCAAAATTTCCTCATCTTTAATTTTACCAGTCGCTAAAAAAACATTATTATTTATCAATCCTGTACAGCCACCTATAAATCCATACTCAAAACCCTTAAGAAGTACAATTTTAGGATTTATATACATACAGTCTATATTATATGACTTAAGTTTTTCATGCAAAATAACATCCGATGTAACAGCTTTACTTTCTGTAACTGCACAAAGAGAACATTTTGTATAACCTTGATTCACATGAATAAATTCTAAGCCTGCTTCTTCCAAATAATACCTTAAAACCTGGTCTGTATGCTTTGTATTATGCACAGCATAACTCCCTATTCTTGCTACATTATATGCTATATCTTCAGGATAGTTTCTGCTTAGAGTTTTTCCACCTTTAATAACTTTTATTCCCTTATCTTTGAAAACATCAAGATAATATTCGAAAACATTTGGAGCAACTACAAAAGTTTTTTCATCTATCATGTGCATGACCATATCAGGATGTCCATCTACAGGTTCTTGTAAATCAAGGCATTTAACTGTTTTTATAGGTTCAATCTTTAATTTTTTTAAATAATTTAATGTTTCACTACTTGCTCTATAATCTATGATAGCAAATCTTGGATTTTTATTTGGTATATATGGGTTCATAATTTTCCTTTATTATTATATTATTAAATAAATTATACCATTTAAATTTATTTACAAACAATTAATTATTTATTTATATTTAATATTATACCCTTTAATCTTGTATTTTCTCATATTTTTGATAAAATATATATAATAAGTTTAAGGAGTTTTTTATGGAAGCATTACACATGGCATTACAAATACGTTTAGCTAAAGAAAATATTTTTTTCGGTCCCGGAGTTTTAACTTTATTAAAATTAACTAAACAACATGAATCATTAAATGCTGCAGCTAAAAGTATGAACATGTCTTATTCTAAAGCATATAAAATGATTAAATGTGCAGAAGAAGCACTAAATTTTAAATTACTGGATAGAAAAATAGGAGGATCTGGCGGTGGAGGTTCTACTATAACTACTGAATGCAATGAATTTTTAGAACAATATTTATTATTTGAGCATGAAATTAAATTAATTTCAAATGAACTTTTCGAAAAATATTTTAAAAAATATATTTAGCTCAAAATAAAATGCTCTTTCTATTTAAGAAAGAGCATTTTTGTATTGCATTTATTATTCTTTATCAGCTGCAACTTCAACTAAATCTTCAACTCCGCCAATTACAGAACCTGGATCATCTTTAAGTTTATAAATAAATAATCCTAAGAAACCAAACAATACAGTAATTATTGGCATTGAATAGTTAAATACTGCATATCTTGCATATTCCCATGTTGATACTCCTAATACTCCAAACAAGAAAGCACCACATGTATTCCAAGGAATTAATGATGATGTTACAGTACCAGCACCTTCTAATGTACTTGAAAGTTGTTTTGGATGTAATCCTCTTTGCTTATATGCATTGTGATACATTCTTCCAGGTAATACTATAGAAATATATTGTTCTGGCATTGTAGCATTGCAAGTTATACAAGTTAAAACTGTTGTAGCTATTAATCCGCCATTTGTTTTTACTCTTCTTAATATTGTTTCAACAATTACTTCTAATTGTTTTGTTTTTTCCATTATTCCACCAAACATCATAGCAATTATAGTAAGTGATATTGAATACATCATATTGCTAAGACCGCCTGCACTTAAAAGTTCATCAATAACTTGAATACCTGATTCAGAAGTATATCCATCATATGCTGCCGTTAACAATTGTCCAAGGTCAGCTCCTTGAAATAATACTCCTTCAACTGCACCTATTATAATACCTATTGCAATTCCTGGTATAGCTGGCATTTTAAATGCCATTGCTAATATTACTGCTAATGGAGGTAATAATAATAATGGTGAAACTGTAAAGCTTGCTTTAATACCTTCTCTTATAGTAATTATCGCAGATAAATCTGAATTAGTACTAGCATATTTAAAACCCATAACTAAATATACTACCATTGCAATTCCATATGCAACTACTGTTGTAGGAAGCATTGCTTTAACATGTGTAAATACATCCGTACCTGATACTGCTGGTGCTAAGTTTGTAGTGTCGGATAAAGGGGACATTTTATCTCCAAAGTATGCTCCTGAAATAATTGCTCCCGCTGCAACTGGTGCAGGTATTCCTAAACCTTGAGAAATTCCCATTAAAGCTATACCTATTGTTCCAGCTGTTCCCCAACTTGTACCTGTTGCTAAAGAAGTAATAGAACACATTATAAGAGTTGCCACCAAGAAAATACTTGGTTTTAATATTGCTAATCCATAATAAATCATGCTTGGTACTACACCTGACTGTAACCATACACCTATTAAGACACCTATTATTGCTAATATAATTACTGCTTGCAATGCTTGATAAATACCATCAAACATTGATTTTTCAATTTCATCCCATTTGAAACCAAGTTTAAAAGCTATCAAAACTGCAAATAATGTTCCTATTAACATAGGAATATGTGGGTTGGCTTCATATTTTGCTATACCAACTGCCATAACTAAAATTAAAAATCCGAAGGAAAGCATGGCCTCCCATAAATAAGGTTTTCTTGCTGTTTTAATTTTCTTTTCTTTCATATAAATCCTCCTATTTAGAAATATATTCCTATAATATCTAAGGACATGGCATCTTAAATTTACCATGCTGCTTTTGTTAGAAATATTAATGCAATAAGTATGCCATTTTATTACAATTTATTTACAACTTTTTACATTGTTATTTTAACGTTTTCCTAATTACAGAAAATGATTAATTATAAATTAAAGTTTTTTATGGCAACTTATTTCCATGATTAGGCAATTTATTTCCACTTCCATAGCCGGAGCACCTTCCTTAAAGCATAGGGGAATCATATTAAATAAAAAGTAGTACTTTCATATAATATAAAAACTCCTTCAAAAATTTCATTGAAGGAGTTTCATATATTTATAATTTATATATGCTTTTTTATTTAATTATTTTTATCCATCGCTGCTTCTGCAACTACACCACCAATTACTGAGATTTAATTATTTTTATCCATCGCTGCTTCTGCAACTACACCACCAATTACTGAGTCTGGATCATCTTTAAGTTTGTAAACAAATAAACCTAAGAATCCACAAATCATAACTACTATTGGCATTGAGTAGTTAAATATTGCATATCTTGCATATTCCCAAGCTGATACACCTAAAACACCATATAAGAATGCTCCGCATGTATTCCAAGGAATAAGTGAAGATGTTACAGTACCAGCACCTTCTAATGTACTTGATAATTGTTTAGGGTGAAGCCCTCTTTCTTTATAAGAATTATGATACATTCTTCCTGGCAAAACTATAGATATATATTGTTCAGGCATTGTAGCATTACATGTAATACAAGTTATAATAGTAGTTGCAATTAAACCACCAATTGATTTTACACTTTTTAATATTGTTTCAACTATTACTTCTAACTGCTTAGTTTTTTCCATGATACCACCAAACATCATGGCTATAATTGTAAGTGAAATAGAATACATCATACCGCTTAGCCCTCCAGCAGTTAAAAGTTCATCAATTACTTGAACTCCTGTTTCTGAAGTGAATCCATCATATGCTGCTGTTAAAAGAGCACCAAGATCTACTCCTTGGAATATAGCGCCTTCTATGGCACCTATAATAATTCCAATTGCAATGCCTGGTATAGCAGGCATTTTAAATGCCATAGATAATATTACAGCTAAAGGAGGTAATAAAAGCATCGGAGAAATATTGAAGTTTGCAGCTAAGCCATCTCTAATAGCAGCAATTGCAGTTACATCTGCACTTGTATTAGCATATTTAAATCCCATTACTAAAAATGAAACTAATGCTATACCATAAGCTATTAATGTAGTTGGAAGCATAGCTTTTACGTGAGTAAATACATCAGTTCCTGATACAGCTGGAGCTAAATTTGTTGTATCTGACAAAGGCGACATTTTATCTCCGAAATAAGCACCTGATATTATAGCACCTGCAGCTACAGGAGCTGGTATTCCTAAACCTTTAGAAATTCCCATGAGGGCTATACCTATAGTTCCAGCTGTTCCCCAGCTTGAACCTGTTGCTAATGATGTTATAGAACAAATTATAACTGTTGCTACTAAAAATATACCAGGTTTTAAAATTGCTAATCCATAGTATATCATACTAGGTACAACACCTGCTACTAACCATGTTCCTATAAGCACACCAATTATTGCAAGTATTATTACTGCTTGTAATGCTTGGTAAATTCCATCAAACATGGACTTTTCTATTTCATTCCATGTAAAGCCAATTTTAAAAGAAATCAATACTGCAAATAATGTTCCAACTAACATAGGGATATGTGGGTTTGCATTATATTTTGCAATACTCACTCCCATGACCAATATTAAAAAACCAAAAGAAAGCATTGCTTCCCATAAATACGGTTTTCTTGCTATTTTCTTTTCTTTCATTATTAATCCTCCAATATTTAGGAAATAAATTTCCTTTATTTATAATTTCGCAACTTATTAGAGAGCTCCCTTATAAGTCATATATATTTAAAGCAATTATCATGCCAATGTTTAATGATTGATATTATTTTACCAAAACTAACTTTTCAACAAAAAACTAACAAAAAAAAGTTTGAAAAATTTGTAAAATCATTTTTCAAACTTTTTATGGGCATTTTTTTGCCACGTTGTATGCACTTTACTTCCAAATTTCATAATTAAATATAAATTTGTTCTATATTATTTTTATAGTTATTCTTTAATTCCATATTCAACTAACTTATTAAATAATTGTCTTCTACTTATATCCATAACTTTTGCTGCTTCGCTTATATTACCATTACAATTATTTAAAATTGATTTTATATACTTTATTTCAGCTAATTGTCTAACTTCTTTTAAAGATTTTACATTTTCATCTATTATATTTTCCTCATCACCTAAATTTTTTAATTCAGGCAAATCATTTTTTCTTATAATACCGTTATCACTTAAAACAACAAGTCTCTCAATTATATTTTTTAATTCTCTAATATTGCCCGGGTAATTGTATGAAGTTAATAAATCCATTAACCCATCTTCTGCTTTAATTATTTTTTTCTTCATTTCATTTTGCATTTGATTTAGAAAAAAATTAATTAACATGGGCAAATCTTCTTTTCTTTCTCTAAGAGGAGGAACATGTATTGTTATTGTATTTATTCTATAATAAAGATCTTCTCTAAACTTCCCACTTTTAATTTCATCATTTATCTTTTTATTTGTTGCACTTAAAAGCCTTATGTTTACACTAATACTCTTATTGCTTCCAATTCTTTCAATAGTTCGATTTTCAAGAGTTCTCAATAATTTTACTTGCGTATTAAGTGAAAGTTCTCCAATTTCATCTAAAAACAATGTACCATTATTAGCTTCCTCAAACCTTCCAATACGTTTTTCGCCAGCGCCTGTAAAAGCTCCTTTTTCATGTCCAAATAATTCTGAATCTATAACTCCTTCAGAAAAAACCTGGCAATTCACAGCAACAAAATTTCCATCTTTTCTATCGCTTACATGATGTATATATTTAGCAATTACTTCTTTACCTGTTCCAGATTCACCAAGAATTAATATGTTAGCATTGCTCATAGCAGCTTTTTCTGCAACTCTTAAAACATCTTTAAATTTATCATTATTACTGTCAAGCAAATAGTCAAATTGTATTAGTTTATTTCTGATTAATATATTATCTCTTTCAAGCTGCTTAATTTTAACTAATTTTTCTATTTCTTTTATAAGAACTTCAGGATCACTTCCTTTTACAAAATATCCAAAAGCACCTAACTTCATTGCACTAACAGCACTTTCTACTGAACCAAATCCTGTAACAAGCAAGACCTCACAAGTGTATTGATTTTCTTTAATTTTTTTTAATAAATCAATTCCACTAATCCCTTCCATTTTTAAATCTGTTAACACAAGATCAAAACTTTGTGCTTTTAAAATAGTTAAACATTCTTCACCTGAAGAAGCCATAACTGTTTCATAGCCTTTATCTTCTAAAATTATTTTATATACGTCTCTAAATTCTATTTCATCATCGACTACAAGTATTTTAAAATCATCCATTTATTATGTCCTCCATTAATGGAAACTTAAGTTTAAATACAGTTTTATTTCCAGCCTGACTTTCAACATGTATTTCTCCGTTAAGTTTATGAACTTCGCTATAAACAATATAAAGACCTAATCCAACGCCTTTTCCAACTTTTTTAGTTGTAAAAAATGGGTTGAATACGTGTTCAAGATTTTCTTCTTCTATTCCATTTCCATTATCTTTAAAATCAATATATAAATAATTATTATCAACAGCACAATCAATATTAATAATACCATAATCTTTAACAGCATCTATGGCATTAGATAGCAAATTGAGAAAAATATGATTTAAAGATTCTACTTTTGTATTAAACATTATATTTTCATCACAATTTATAATTATTTCTATATTATTTTTAGATATTAGCTTACTTTCAAGTGAAATAATATCTGTAATTGTTTCCTTCAAGTTAATAATATTAAATTCATCATCGCCAATTCGAGAAAAATTAAGTAAATTATCAACCATTTTGCCTGCTCTTAGAACTGAAGATTCAATTATATTTATGGATTTCCCTATTAAAACATCTTCTAAATTTATTTTACCTTTAAGTATGTAACAATAATTTCTAATAAGTCCTAAAGGATTTCTAATTTCATGTGCTATTCCTGCTGCAAGTTGACCTACAGCGATCATTTTGTTTTGTTGTAACATTTGTTGCTGGCTTATTTTTTGATCAGTTATATCTTCTATTACTATAAGCATCCAATTATCTTCATACTCCAAAGGTCTTGTGTAAAAATTATAATACATTCCTTTATAAATTATTTCTTTCCTACTTTTTTCTTTTATATTTAAATTCATATTAACACTGTCAAGTATAAATAACTCTTTATAATATTTACCTATTACATCTTCCCTTGTTTTATTAAGCCAAGTTATATAAGCTTTATTAACATTTATAACAATCCCCTTTTCATCTACAACTACTAAATAATCAGTCATAGCATCAATAGTCATCTGTAAATCATTTCTACTTTTATTTAACTCAACTGTTTGCTTTTTAACTTCAGTATTTAAAAAATAATTCCACAAACCAATTATTATTAAAATAGAAGTAACTACTGTCAAAGAAATAAGTGTCACAACTGAAACACTTTCTTTATGTATGGGAGCAGAAATACCAAACCATTTTTGTTGTATTTTCTGAACAAATTCTTTCTTTTTCAGACTTAATATACCTTTATTTAATATAGTCAATAGATCTTTATCAGTTTTTTTTATACCAATTCTTATATCCCTTTCATACAATGGTTGACTTAAAATATTTATTTCATCCTGTATTTTTAGTTCTCCTATGAAATTCATAACTACAGGTTCTTCTCCTATAATAGCATCAACTTTCCCTTCTTGAAGAGCCATTATAGATTGTTGTATATCATCAGTATTTATTATTTCAATTTTAGGCAAATAATTAACAATAAACTCATTGGCATAATCTCCAGATTGAACTGCAACCTTTTGTCCTGATAAATCCTTAAGATATTTTATATCTTTATTTTCTTTCATAGTCATTACGACTGCTCTTAATGTATAAATTTCATCAGTAAATAATAAATGTTCTTCTCTTTTCTCGCTATAAAAAAGTTCTGTCATATCACCTTTTCCGCTTATAACACTGTTTAATGCATCTTCCCAAATCATAGGAATAAATTCTATTTCTGTTTCTAATTCAATTGATAATGCAGTTATATAATCTAAAACCAATCCTTTATATTGATCACTTGTTTCGTCTTTAAAAGCAAAAGGAGGATTATTCTTGTCAGTTACAAAGTATAGCGTACCTCTTTCTTGAAGGTACTGCATTTCTTCATTGGATATTACCTCAGAATAATTTAGATATTCAAATAAGTTTAAATCAAATTTATTATTAAAATATTGATTAAATCCAGCAATCAATACTATGATTACTATAAAAAGAATAAATTTTATCATCTTTTTATTGTACATACACACTCCCCCATATTTTACTAAACATATTTTAACATTATATCTAATATATTAATTATTATCAAGATACAACAATAAAAAAACAGCTTATTCAGCCGTTTTAAAAAATTATTTTAACAATAAAACTAAATCCTCAGGTATTTTTAAATATATATCATCATTATTTTGTATGTCATTCCATAGTTCTTTTATTACTCTATAAGTTAAAGTTAGATTATTAGGATTAGTTGAATTATCAGCACTATTTTTCATATTTTTATTTTCAAATAAAACAGAATATTCAAACATTTCTTCTATGATTTTTAAAATTCTTAAATTTATTATATTTTTTTCTGTTTTAAAACTCTCTTTACTACAAATTTTAAAACTATGAGAATGAATTCCAACGTATTTAATGTCAGGAGATACCTTATTTTTAGTTTGTAAGATAATATCCCAATCAACTGCGTATATACTGTTATTATTTAATACTTCACATCTTGAAATATTTTTACAACCTGTAATTTTAGCTACAGAAGAGTATTGAGGATTTTGAAATAATTGTTTTGTATCTTCAAAAATAACTGAACTTCCATTTTCTACAATTAATAAATTTTTGCAAAACTTATATACTTCATCCATACTGTGAGTTACCATCAAGACCTCACCATGATAATATTTAAGTATTTCTAATACCTCTGTTTGAAGATTATCTTTTAAGTAAGAATCAAGAGCTGAAAATGGTTCATCAAGTAAAAGCACATCTGGTTTATATGCAATGCATCTTGCTAAAGCAACACGCTGTTGCTGTCCTCCTGATAGATGAATAGGATACTTTTTTTCTAAATTATTTAAATGAAATATATCTATCATTTCTTTTATAATTTTCTTATTTTCACTTTTAGAAAATTTTAAACCTGCTCCAATATTTTCCTCAACAGTCATATTAGGAAATAATGCATAGTTTTGAAACAAATACCCAATATTTCTTTCTTGAGGCTTTAAATTTATTTTTTTCTCAGAATCAAAAAGTATTCTATCATTAAGTATTATAAATCCTTCATCAGGTGTTTCAATTCCAGCTAAACATTTTAATGTCATGCTTTTTCCGCTACCTGATGCTCCTAATAATCCAAGATACTCATTATTTGTTTCAAATGATATATCAAGATTAAATCCTTTAAATTTTTTCTTTATTTTAACAGATAAACTCATTTGAATTTTTCCTTATTTAATAATTTTCTTTTTCTTAAACACCTTTTCCAAATCCGCAGTTAGGATATGTACACACATCACAGTTTAAACATAAACCACCTTGACCAAGCTTATCTATATCTGACTTAGAAATATTATCATCAGCCATAATTCTTGGCAAAATCAAATCAAAAATAGTTCTTTTAGAATACATTACGCAGCCCGGCAAGCCAATAACCGGAATTTTCTTTCCATTATAATTATAATAAGAAATTAATAGCATAGCTCCTGGAAGAACTGGTGCACCATATGTTATTATTTCTGCATTTGTATCCTTTATAGCTCCTGGAGTACAATCATCTGGATCAACGCTCATGCCCCCCGTACAAGCAACTATGTCCGCTCCATTTTCAATGTAATTTATTATGGCCTTTATAATACCTTCTTTTTTATCATCAACTATTGTTTGACCTAATATTTCTGCATCAAATTCTTTAAATTTTTCAATTACCACAGGACCAAATGTATCCTTAATTCTACCATGAAAAATTTCTGAGCCCGTATTGACAATTCCAACTTTTTTATGTTTAAATGGCATTATTTCCATCAACGGCTTGCCAGCTCCTATTTCCTGAGCTTTTTTCATTTTTTCTTCTTCTATAATTAATGGTATAACTCTTGTGCCTGCTAATTTGTCACCTTTTTTTACAGCTGTGTTTCCATGTCTTGTGGCAATCATCATATCCCCAAGGCTGTTTAATTTATAAAGTTTTTCAACATCTAATTTAAACAATCCATCCATGTCAGCAATTAATTCAATTTTTCCTTCTTTTATTGAAGAAGGTTTCATATAATCATTTTTACAAATATCATATAGTATTTCAGCAGCCTCATTTTCATGGAGCATACCTTCTTGTTTTTCCCATATATATAAATTTTCTTTTCCTACTGATAATAAAACTGGTATATCTTCCTCTTTAATAACATGACCTTTTTTAAAAACAACATCTTTTTTAACATCTTTGATTATTTGAGTTGTATCATGGCATAAAATGTGTCCTACTGCATCAACTGTTTTTACTATTTTCATACTTCCTCCTGAAGACAAGCAATTTTTTTAATATTAATAATTATTTTAAATTAAAGGTTCAACAAACAATTCAACTACTCCTCCGCAAACCATTCCATCATCTTCTGCTTCTTTTCCAGTCATATCTACTTTTACTAATTTAATTTTGTTGTTGTCCATACAAGAAAAAGCAGTTTGCCTAATATTTGCTTCTACACAGCCGCCACCGATTGTTCCTATCATATTTCCATCTTTTAATACTAACATTTTAGTCCCAACATCTCTTGGACACGAACCTTTCCTTGAAACTATTGTAACTAATGCTTTAGGAATTTCCGCATATTTCTGGTTTAATATAACATCTAAAATTTCTAAAGAAAAATCACTTGAACCATTTCCTTTATTTTTAACTTCAATTATTTCAGCCATTATAGCAACTGCTATTTCAGCTGGAGTTTCAGCACCTATGTTTAATCCAATTGGAGTGTACACTTTATCTAACTTTTCTTTTGAAACGCCTTCATCTATTAAATAATCTATAACTTTCTTAACTCGAACTCTGCTACCAATCATTCCTATGTAAGCATTTTCCTTTTCAATTATATTTTGCAAAC
This sequence comes from Bacillota bacterium, assembly GCA_029239575.1. Taxonomy (GTDB): domain Bacteria; phylum Bacillota; class Clostridia; order Tissierellales; family Sedimentibacteraceae; genus Sedimentibacter. The sequence goes on along the minus strand of JARBUP010000026.1, from coordinate 9,248 downwards.
ATGTTTGATCATATCGATGACCTCTTGTAACAACTATAAAAAATGTTCCATTATCTCCTTTAATTCCACTCAAAGCTTTTTCAAATTGTTCACATATTACTTTGTCAGCCCCTGCTCTTAAAGCATCATTTGTAAATGAAATTCTATCATCTATTACTGTTACAGGCAAATCAAGAAGCTTACACATTTTTATTATTGATATAGAAATATGTCCAGCACCACATACAACTACACTGTAACTTTGTCTTACAAATTCAACATATAATTTTTCATTGTCCACATATATTATTTGGCTTTTTTTATTTTCAGGTATAAATGGAATTATTCTATCCCAATTATAATTTTCATCATTAGTATAAAATTTTTCTTTATTAGATAATAAAAGTTTGTTTCCTGAATTTTCTCCTGTCAAAACAGATAGTACAATGTTTTCTTTTGATTTGTCTAATTCATTTAATTTTTCATAAAATTCCATAAAACCTCCATGATATCTTGAAAAGTGCACTTTTATTTATTAAATAAAATTTTATATGTAAGAGTTCTTTAATTACTTTACTATATATACGTTATTCTTTTAAAAATATAACGATATATAAATATTATAATTGTTTTTTGTTTTTACTTCAATATATATTTAAATTTATTTTAAAGTAAAATATAAAAAATACGCATTTTTTATATCATGCGTATTTTATAATTAATCAACTAATAATTTATTATTTTTTAAATCAACCACCTGCTAAAAGGTGAAGCATTTGAACATCATCGCCATCATTCACTATTGTTATTTTATAATTTTCTTCATCAATTACTTGTTTGTTAACTTTAACGATTATTTTTGTCCATGTGTAATTTTTTATTTTAAATATATCCTCTATAGTCATTCCTTCATACCATTCGAGTTCTCTATTATTTACTTTGATTATAAAAATCACCCCAATCTTTTATGCTATAAATGCAAAGTCACTAAAATTAATTGATGATGTGATAATATTATTATCACATCATCAATTATGCTTTTTTATTGCATGTCTTTAACTACTTCAATCAATTCAGGTAAATCCATTCCTAAATCTTTTAATCTTTCTATTGTAGGTACTCCATTTGAGTTCCAACCTCTTCTTTTATAAACTGCATCTATTAATTTTTCATATTGGCTTTCTCTATGTTTTCTTAAAACTGCCATTTTTTCTTCTGTTGTTTTTCCTTCAACATCATAGTTTAAAATTTCTTTTAATTGGCCGTCAAATCTTTCCTGTCTTGCTTCGTATTCTTCTTTAGTAACAGGGCCTGCTGAACGATATGGAATTTTATCGTTAGCTCTTAAGCCTTTTCCTAATCTAATGTTAAATATTCTTTGGAAATTGTAAACTCTTTCTGATTCTCTAACCATTTCAGTTGTATTTAATTTTTTACCTGTTACTCCATAAACAACATCTAAATAATTTTGTACGTGTTCTGGTATTTTAGCTGGTTCAGAAGTAAATTTATTGTTTGCTGGAGTTACATCATTCCAAGGAAGTTTACACAAACCATAAAGTCCAAACCAAGTTCTGAACATAGGGAAATAATATAACGCTTCTGCTTTATCTTCAAATGTAGGAATTTGGTTGTTTACCATGTCCATAAATATTATCCATGCTTCATCATGCTGCGGCCCTTTATTTGTAAGTCCAAAGCCGCCTTGTTGTGCCAATGACTCTTTACTTACATATTCAGAATATTCTAATCCCTTTTGTTCCATTCCTATGTCAAATAAGAAATCAGGATCTGCACCACATTTTTCAGCAAATATTTTTTTCATTCTGTGAACACCTTGGCCTAATATTAAACCAAAACCTTCACCTCTTGACATTTGATGTAAAACTTCTATTGAATCTTCAAAATTACCGAATTTAAGTTCTAATCCACCAGTAAATTCTTTATTTATTATCTTTCTTTCATAACATTCCATTACAAATGCCATAGAAGTACCATATGAAATTGTATCTATACCATATGTATCACAGTAAAAGTTTATTTCTAAAATAGCTCTTGGGTCAAATATTCCACAGTTAGAACCACATCCTGCAAGAGTTTCGTATTCAGCTCCATCAACTGTTACTTTTTGTCCTTTATATGGTCCTGTTAATAATTCAAAACCATCCGCTGTTTTTGCACATGCCATTGAACATCCATACCAACATCCATCAGCCATTCCTTGAGTTAAATAATTGTTTTTAAATACATCTGGAGAGATTTTTTTAACGTCTTCATGGCCTCCGTATTGAAAATTCATAACTGGCAACAAATCGTATGCACTCATTATTTCCTGAGAATATGCTGTTCCTACTTGTCTCATTCTGTTTTGTTTATCATCAAGATAATGCATTTCTTTATGAAGTTTAAGTCCTGCTTTATTTATAATCGCTTTATCAACTGCATTATTTAAATCTCCTTTTACATTGGAGAATTTAATTATTATTGCTTTTATTTTTTTATCTCTAAAAACTGTTCCTATACCACCACGTCCAGCTTGTTTAAATCTTTGAACTTTTCGTCTTACATCATAGAATGAAAAATTTAGAAGTCCCATTCTGCTATGTTCTGCTGCAGTACCTGCAGAAATAACTGAAATATTTCTTTTATCCGCTTCATTTTCAGCATACATTTCTGTTAATTGTTCTGCTATTACATGGGAGTCAACTGCTTCAAGTGGTGCTTCTTCTATTCTTACAACACCATTATCACCATCTATAAATACAACAATATCATTTTCTGCTTTACCTTGAACTTCTAAAGCATCCCATCCTGAAAATTTCAAATATGGACCAAAATAACCACCAACATTAGAGTCTATTGGAATATCAGTCATAGGAGATATACTGCACACTAAAGATTTACCAGCACCTGGATATTGTGTAATACCACATACAGGTCCTCCTGAAATAACTATTTCATTTTCAGGATCATTCCATTTAGTTGAAGGAGTAGTACCATGCCATAAAGTGTAAAGTCCAAAACCTTTTCCACCAATAAATTTTTCTTTCATTAAAGGAGTTACTTCTTTTGATTCGATTTTATTTTCTGATATATTAACATATAAAGTTCTATTTGTATAACCTTTTTCTATTGACCCAAGATCATATTTAAATTCTTTTAAAAGTTTTCGACCTTCTTTTAATTTATTAATATCCATGTTTTCATCTCCTTTTAATTTTCAGCTAATGCTTCTTGATATACTTCTACTGATATTGCTTTTTGAGGACAACTTTTAGCGCAAAGTCCACATGCTATGCATTTAAAAGGTTCTAAATATTCATCATGCTGTCTCATTGCTACTTCTGGACAGAATCCTACGCACATTAAACACCCAACACATATTTTTTTGTTTATTCTAACAACACCTAATTTGTCCCTTGTTATAGCTTGTACAGGGCAAATATCAATACATTCTCCACATTGGCTGCATACGTTTATCTCAGGTTTACTCTCCACTTCGTTTATTTGAATGCACGATTTAAACTTATCTTTAGTTTTAAAATAAGTTGTTGAACATACTTCTTCGCATTGACCACATTGAATACATTTACTTTGATCTTTAGCTAAATATTTCATGATACGCCTCCCCTAAATTGTATAATTTATTTAGTATTTACTTACGTTTTATCTTATATTAATTATAATAAAATTTTCAAAAAATTACAATACAATTTAGTAGGTTCGACTATGCCAAAACTTACTTTAAGTTTTATTTTTCTTAATATTTTTACTTTAATTTAAAGCCTTAATATATTTAAATAAAAAAGCCTAAAAATTAATTAACTTAACTTTTAAGCTTTTTATTCATTAAATATTCTTTAATATTTTTTCTATTTTTTCTTCATTAAATAAATATTTTGTATTACAAAAATGACAAACTGTTTCTATAGTTTCATCTTCTTCAATTATATTTTGAAGATCTTTTTTCCCTAAAGAAATAAGAGCTTTTTCCATTCTATCATAAGAACAATCACAATTAAATGCAACTGGTATTTTATCAGTTATCTCTAATTCAAAATCTTTAAAAATTTCTTTTGCTATATCTTCAACATCTTTATCATTATCAAAATAATTAGATACTGATTGTAAGTTGTTCAATGTATTCTCTAATTTTGCAAGATCTTCTTCTTCCATAAAAGGCAATGGTTGAACTATAAATCCACCAGCTGATTTTATATGATAATCTCTATCAACTAAAACTCCTAATGCAACAGCTGAATTTTGCTGTTCTGATGTTAAATAATAAGCTGCTATATCTTCGCCGATTTCACCTGTTATTATATCAGTGCTGCCATAATAAGGTTCCTTCATTCCTATATCCATAATAACTGTAACTTTTCCATTAGTACCTACAGCATTACCAACGTCAAGTTTTCCATTTTGCTTTAATTCAAGATCTACATTGGGATTATCAATATAACCTTTAATATTTCCAGAATTGTTTGCAACAACTAAAATAGTCCCTGCAGGACCTCCACCATTTATGCTTACTGTTAGTTTGTCATTTTCATTTTTCATCATATAACCCATCATTAGTCCAGCTGTTAGAGTTCTTCCTAAAGCTGCTGATGCAGTTGGTGTTGTTAAATGAAACTTTCTTGCAGTTTCAACTGTATCTGTTGATTTTACCATAAATAGTCTGAATGTTTTTTTATTATCTATTGCTCTGATCATGTAATCCATTTGCATTGCTCCCAATTATCTTAATTTAATTTACACAAAAACACTGCTCTAAGTGAGTTTCCAAAATATTCTGTATTATTGTAGTCATCATATATCTCGATATCATTAAAACCACAAGATTTTAGCTTAGATGTAATTTCATTTGCCATATGTATGTATTGTGTCTGAAATTCTGTAATTCTATTATATTTTTCATTTTTTTCTTTAATAAAAAAATTAATTTCAACATTAACTTCTTTTGATTCTTCTTCAATCATATTTTCCCAAACATAAAATACTTCACCATCATCATAAACATATGTATCATTAAACATGGTTTCATATTTATAATCTGTACTAATATCAAATAGAAATATGCCGCCGTCTTTTAGATGTTTCTGTACCCTCTGAAAAAATAACAATACTTCCTCTTCATTTAAATAATTAACTCCATCACAACAACAAATGCATGCATCGAATTTATCATCTATTTTAAAATCGGTCATATTTTGATTTAAAAGTTTAACACCTGTATTTCGGTCAAGTTTTTCATAGGCTTTCATAAGCATGTCCTCTGATAAATCAAAGGCAGTTATCTTATAATTTTCAGACAAAATGCTTGTGATATTTCCAGTACCACAAGCAGCTTCTAATATTTTATTTTGTTTACCTAATTTTTCTTTAATAAAGTCTGTCCATTTATTGTAGTCTATATCATTCATCAACAAATCATAAATTTGAGAGAATTCTTTATAGCTATCATTACTCATATTATATATTCCTTTTCTTTTTTTTAGCAGTCATAATACCGCCTATTCTTCCAGTTTCTTTAGCAGTCAAACCTCCCCAGCCTAATTCTTCAACTTTATCCATTAAGCCAATTTCTTTAGCTATTTCAAGTTTTAACAAATCGTCCGGTGTCAGTTCTTTTATTTTTTTCTTTTGTGCCATAATTTCCTCCATAATTCATTATTATTAATTATAAGTTTATTATGGTTATATAAATAAAAATTATTCTTTATTATTTTTTTTAATCATTAAAATAGTTTTTATATCTTTTAAATAAACAAGGATTTTATTTAGCGTATATTGAATACTAACTAATATTACAAAAAGCATTGTTATAAAAATTGCTTCTAATTTAAAATCCATGTTATCACCCCATTTTATATTAATTTATTTATATTTTAATTGTTTATTATTCATTAATCAATAATCAATTTTATCTTTTAGCTTTTGTTGATAATTTTTATAACTTACTAAAACGCTAATCAAAAATGCTACGGCAGCACTTATAAACGGTAATTTGTTGCCCCATGCATATATGAAACCAGCAAATAAAGATCCAGTTATCATACCAGCAGATCTAACAGAATTAAAAACTCCTGAAATTATCCCACTTGTTTTAGAATCATATCCATCTATTACAAGTTCCTGCTGTATTGGCAAATACATTGCATTGAACATGAAAAATACTATATTTGCAATAAAAAATGGAATAACGTCTGAAATAAATATTACAATAAACGATGATATGCTGCAAAGTAATAATACATATATTATTGATTTTCTTGAATTAGTTTTTCTAACTATATATATATTTATAGTGAAGTTAGCTATTAAAGTAACTATTCCAATTACTGCTTTAATTATACCGTTATATGATGAAGATAAACCGAGAGCTTCTTTAATATAATAATTAAATGCATTATCAAAAGCAGTTGTAGCAAAACTTGTTAAAAAAACAACCCATAAAAAAGTTATTAAAGTTTTAGTTAATGATCCTTTTAATTGTAAAAAAGAGCTAAAAGGATTTATATCTAAACTACTTGATAATGTAAACTTAGAATTTTCTCTTTCCGGATCTTCCATCAAATAATATGCTATTACCCCAATTAATACTAAAAATCCAAACTGAAGCATGAATACGTGCATCAGCGATTTAGTTCCTAATACTCCACCAAGAAAATATCCAAAAGCTGAACATGCAGAGGTTGTTGCTGCATAATAAGTCATATAACGACCTCTATTTTCATCATTAGATAAATTTATTATGTATGCCATTGAACATACAACTGTTGCACTGCTTGTAAGCCCACCAAAAAATCTTGCTATAATCGTTGCTGTAATATTATCAGAAATTCCAAAAGCCATTTGCGCTACAGCATAAAATGGCATTGATAAAGCAAAAATTTTACCATGACCAAATATATCACCTAACTTCCCCAAAGCAGGAGCAGATAAAAATACAGCTAAACTCATTGAAGCAAATGATACTCCAAACATATAATCTGGAAAATTTAACTCAGTAAACAAAGTTGGTGTAATAGGATGAATAACATTAGCAAAAATTGAAAACAATCCATAAAATGTTAATATTTTAAACAGTGGTGATTTTTTCATTATGCCTCCTTTAATTCAACAAACTTAAGAATCCTCAGAAAAATAAATTTTTATATTATACTCAATGTTAAAAAACAAGAGGCTTTATAATAAGCCTCTTATTTTTATTGATACAAAAGCATTCAAGGTCTATAGTACTTGAATTTTACATATCCATTTATATAATTATGCGTTCTTAACATAAGATTATTATTTAATAATATTAGCATAGTAATATTTACATTTCAAGTCAATTTTTACATATTTAAAAATGCTGTTAAACATAATTTTTTAAACAAGTTTTTATTTCTTCATAAAAATAATATCTCAATTAGAAATTTTATTTTCTAATTGAGATATTTATTTTCTTAAATATTATTTAATTATACTTATCGTGTTTATGTTTCTTCAAATAAAGAAACTATTTAACTATTTTGACTCAACCAATGAATTTATCTTTTCCATTTTTGGTTGCCCATATTCATCATAATCTTCTTTAAATGTATCATACTTAAACGGATTCACAGCTACTTTAATTAGACACCATGTTATTGGAACTAAAATAATTAAAGTAGGTATACCTCCAAGATTTGATAATGATTTCAGTCCATCAAGTCCTGCAAAAGTCATAGTAATCCATGCTACTGCACCAAGCATAACTCCCCAAACTATTTTAAGTCCAGGTTTTGTTTCTGGATTATCTGGAGAAATTCCAAAACTACTTAATCCTGCAAGAGTTGAACACATAGCATCAGACCCAGCAACATATGTGATTATTGCCGTAACAACAAATACGAGACTTATGATATTTGATAATGGTAGACCTCCAAAAAAGGCATAAGTTACCATATCGTTTCCTTGAGTTGTTAAAACCTCTCCTAAATTTATATTTTCGAATATCTGCATATGTATTGCTTGACCACTGAAGAATGTAAACCAAATTACACTGAACAATGATGACAAGAAAACATTAATACCTATAACAGTTCTAATTTTATATCCATAAGAAATACGACCTAAGAAAATACCACTTACAGGTGCCCATGCCATCCAGATAGCATAATACCATATAGTCCACCATACAGGCCAATCGTCCCCAGTTGCTGCTCCTGTAAAAAAGTTCTTTTCAAAGAAATTGCCTAAGTAATCTCCAAAGCCTTCAAGGCCTAAGTTAACACAGAATAAAGGAGCTCCGAATACAATAACCCATCCTAAAAGAAACATAAATATATAGAAATTAAATTTTGACAGATTTTTCAATCCATCAGATAAGCCGACAATTGCAGAAAAAACAAATGCTGCTACTATACCGAAGCATATAATGAAATTTAACATTGGACTGCCTTCAATGCCGAATACAGTACGTAATCCACCTGAAACCGCCATTGTACCAACTCCCAAAGTATTAGCAACTCCACATACCATTGCAAATAATATTACTGAGTCAACTAATTGACCTGTTTTTCCATTTACTTTTTCATCGCTAAGTATTGGAGAAAGCATTGAAGAAATAGTGAAAGTTTTCTTCATATTATAGTAAGCAAATGCGAACATTACACATGGAACCCCATAAATAGCATATGGTGTAAAAGTCCAATGTAAAAATATTGTTGACATTGCAAATATAGCAGATTCTGGAGAATTAGGAGCGATGCCATAAGATGCAGGTGGTTGAGTAACATGGAAAATTGGTTCTAATGCTCCCCAGAACAATATTCCTATTGCCACTGTCATTGCAAGACACATTGTGAAATAGGCAAACATACCAAATTCTGGCTTTGCTTTGCTCCCACCTATTTTTACTCTTCCTATAGGCATAAAACAAATAACAATACATACGAAAAACATAACTACAGTAACTAATTCATAACCAGCGCCAAAAAATTTCATGGACCAAACAGTTACATTTGAAAGAGTTTTAGAAAATGTTTCAAGATTAAATAATGAAAAAGCTACTGCTGCAAATAACAACACAAAAGATGGCCAAAATACCAATGGCCTTATTTTTGTTTTCATAAATATACCTCCAATTTATTATTTTTTATAAAAAATATAATTAAGCTTTCTATTAATGAGAATCATTCAAATAATTTTACTCTAAAAAAGGTAATTTTTAAATTAATATTATTTTAAAAACAATATTAAATAAAACATATTAGTGCTTATTACTTAATTTTAAACCA
>JARBUP010000275.1 GCA_029239575.1 Bacillota bacterium | reverse complement strand
TTTATATAATTCAAATCGATCTGCTACATCTTGATTATCATTAATAAATGAAATATATTTATTAAAACATAAAGTGGTTTCTTTACTAATTGTATGCTCTATTTTTTCTGTTTCATTTAAAAGGTTTTGGTCAGACACTCCTAATAATTTTAAAAACGTTTCAACAATTTTATGTCTATTTAATAAATACTCTCCTAATTTTCTTCCATCATCTTTAAGAATTATTACTCCATACTTTTCATATTGTATTAAATTTAATTTTCCAAGTCTTTGTACCATTCTTGTAACGGATGGGGGATGGACGTTTAAAGCATTTGCTAAATCATGTATTCTTGTAAAATTAGTGTCTTTTGATAATCTACATATCATTTCAAGGTAATCTTCCATGGAAGCTGTTATTGAATTATTACCAGTTTTCATATATTCACTAAAAGTACGAAAATCATTGTCGTCCATTTATTTCACCTACTTTTATTTACTTATACCTTGCCTTAAAAAGTCACGGAGTGAATTTTTGGTGGTAATCATATTATTAAATTATATTCTTTAAAAACTAAAATATTACCCTCGAGTAACATTTTTAGTGTTGTCTTCATATTTTATAGTAGACTAAGATTTTAGGTTGTAAAAATATCTTAAATCATAATATTAGCAGGAAGGTGAATTATTTATAAATGGAAAAAGAAAGAGTGTTAGATAAACCTCAAAGGTTAACCCCTACTATATATAATAATGAATTTAATATTTTAAGGAGGATTAAAGAATTATTTAAATTTTTAGGGCCAGCATTTATTGTTTCTGTTGCATATGTAGATCCTGGCAATTTTGCTACAAATATAAGCGGCGGTTCATTATTTAATTATAGTCTTTTATGGGTTATATTATGGAGTAATTTAATGGCAATATTTCTTCAAATTCTGTCAGCAAAATTAGGTATTGCAACAGGAAAAAATTTGCCTCAAATGTGTAGAGAAGTTTATTCAAAAAAAGCAAATTACTTTTTTTATGTTGTTGCTACTCTCGCAGCAATGGCAACTACTTTGGCTGAATTTTTAGGTGGAGCATTAGGCTTTTACTTATTATTTGGCATTCCACTGACATATGCAGCAATTCTCACTGCTGTAATAACATTCGTTATAGTTTATTTGCAGAAATATGGTCAAAGATTAGTTGAAGTGGTTATATCTGTTTTGGTTGCAGTGATATGTATTTCTTATACAATTGAAATATTTCTTGCTAAACCGGATTGGACACAAATAGCTTTTCATACATTAGTTCCATCCATACCTAACAGCCATGCTGTATTAATAGCTGTAGGAATGCTTGGTGCAACAGTAATGCCACATGTTATATATTTGCATTCAGAACTTGTTCAGTGTAGAAATGATGGAATGACATTATCAGAAAAGAAAAATCATTATGAAATGGAAAAAATAGATGTTTTTTTAGCTATGAATATTGCTTTCATTGTAAATGCTGCTATGGTAATAGTATCTGCATCAGTTTTTAACAGCAGGGGAATGGTCGTTGAATCAATTGAGCAAGCTCACAGGTCATTAGAACCACTTTTAGGAAGTTTATCAAGTGGTGCATTTGGATTAGCACTTCTTGCTTCTGGTTTTTCATCTGCTACTGTAGGTGCCATGGCAGGCGAAACAATAATGGATGGTTTTGTAAATATAAAAATTCCAGTATATTTAAGAAGGTTACTGACAATGCTCCCTGGGTTTATTATTATTTTGGTAGGTGTAAATCCTATGAATGCACTTGTTATAAGTCAGGTTTGTTTAAGTTTTGTACTACCTGTTACTATTATATCCATGCTGAAAATAACTAATAGGAAAGATTTAATGGGTGTATTTGTAAATAATAATGTAACTAAATTTGTTGGGTGGGCAATCGCAATAACTATAATAATATTTAATGCATTATTAATTTTTTTAACTTTAACAGGTAATGCTTAATTTACCTATGATGACAAATCTATAATGTGTAATTCTGAAATAGTGAAGAATCTAATCATTAAAATAATAAGATCCTTCGCTGACGCTCAGGATGACAAACCTTTAATTGTCATCCTAAGCGTCAGCGAAGGATCTTATTGTTGAATTAATTATTTAGGATAATTTAAATTTTCATCCTTTAAATTACAGAGTATTTCTTCATAAAATTTTGAAGCTTCATATATTGCCATGGGCAGGTTCATATCAAGATAATTTCCACAAGAAGCAGCATCTGACCCTGGGATTTCTCCATCATAATTTTTAATAAATAAAAACATTTCTTTAATTATTTCAATAACATCAGTAGATTTTAAATCTCCCTTAAAAATTACATACATTCCTGTTCTACAACCCATTGGTCCAAAATATACTGTTAATTTATCATAAACAGAATGATTTCTTAAAAAAGTTGCTCCAAGATGTTCTATGGCATGAAGTTCGGCTGTATTTATAACGGGTTCTTTATTTGGTTCTTTCATTCTTATATCAAATGTAGTTAATGCATTTTCATTAACGAAATCTTTTCTTGAAACATAAATTCCACGTTTTAAATTTAAATGATTAACTTGAAAACTTTCTATTTTTTTCATAATGCCTCCACTATAATTATATTTAAATAATAATACAGAAATTGAAAATAATCAATTAAAAATAAGTACTAAATTTTTAAGTTAATTTTTATTTGATATGAAATTATTTTATCGAAACAGTTATAGCTATTTCTTTTTTTAATTGGATATATTTGATGCTTTATGTTAACATGTTAAATGATTAACGAAATAAATATCATTTAATTAAAAATGGAGGGGAACAAATGAAAAAGATTAAAGCACTATTTTTATTATCGATGCTTTCTATGAGTATGCTTATGATTGTTGGATGTAGCAAAACTGAAGCAGAAAAGCCTGCTGAAACTACTGAAACAGAAAAAGTAGAAGGAGTTGGCGATTTAACTAAAGAAAATCCTATTCAAGTTAATAAAGAAGAAGGTACTGTAACTTTTCTTGCCCAAGTAAATGGAAAATATTTTTATGAACCTACTAGACATGCTGCAGTTTTCGCAGATGGCTCAAATGGTGAAAAAGCAGTATTCCGTGGCTTCGTAAATCATGAAGATTTATACAATGGTTTAATAGAAATAGGCGCTAAAGCTGGTGAAAATATGACTCTGGACAATAAAGAAACTACAAATGTACAGGGTGATGCTTTTGATGTATCAGTTAATTGGACTGGGGCTGAAAAAGCAGTTACAATAGATGAAGCTATAAAAGATAGTAATGGTACACCAATTGATATTCGTTTTGGTGGAAATTTAAAAACAGCTATGGATAAAAAAACAGGATGTCTTATTTGTCTTGATAGTTGTCCAGTTGGTATAACAAGTAATGCTTCATACACTTATGGATCTGTAGAAAAAACAAAAACAGTAGAATTTATGGGTAATAAAGATATACTTCCAGAAGATGGTACATATGTAGCTGTGACAATGAAATTGAAAAAATAATAATACTTAAGTGGGTTAAAAAATCCTAATATATGAATATCAAGTAAGGCATTTTCCTCGCGGATTATTGCCTTATTATTTTATAAATAGAAAAAAGTGTGAGGTTTAATTTATGGCAATTAGAGTGGGGAAATTTATATTTTGGGGTTTAATATGGGGTTATATGATAGCATTATTTTTAAGCCGTTCAACTTGGTTGGAAATGCGTTTTAATACTTCTTTAAGTATACTTGCAATGACTTTATTAGGCGTAGTAATAGGTTTTATAAAAAACATAAATGTAAAAAAGAGATGGTTTTTCATTAGTGAGATATTACTTATAATGCTGTTAATAGCAACATATAAAGATTTTAGTGCATTGGCTGTAATTCCTGCAATTAAATTTAAAGAAGCATTTTTCCTTAATTTTCTTTCGCTATTTCAAGCAAATATAGTAGTTATTTTGTTATTAATTGTTGGAAATATACTATGGTGTATAAAATCAAAAAAGTAAGCAAGTATTTAAATTTTATTAAAGGAACGGTTGCATATGTTATTATTAGCTTTTAAAAATATAACAAGGAGGCGGTCACAGTCTCTTTTAACTATTATTATTACAGCTCTGACAATATTTACTTTTGTCCTTGTTGTTTCGGTTTCTATGGTTATGCATGAAGGTATTTC
>JARBUP010000274.1 GCA_029239575.1 Bacillota bacterium | reverse complement strand
GCAAAGGTTGCATCAGGTACTTCAGATAAATCTATAACTTTTCCTGAAACAGGTGCTAATAAACTTAATGTTTTCTTAAATAATCCAAACAAAATAAGTCCTCCTTCTATCGATTGATAAATAACACAAAAAAGGCATAAGCTTAAAAACTTATGCCTGATTAAACAGTTACACGTTTATAATTATTATAGTTAAATGAAATAACTATGTCAAGAAAATTAAATGGTAAAATTTATAAAAACAGTATTGACATTTATTCAGAAACGATTACAATGTAATCAATAGCATATATTTTATGAAATCGGCGTGTTAACAGTAAATGTGCAAGAGCTGAAGGGTTATCCTTTTCAGTTCTTTTTTTATTTGTTTTAAAAATAAATGCTGAATTAAAGAATATGCTATATAAAATATGTCGGGGGGTATAATAAAATGGCAAAAGGGAAAGGTTCTTTTCTATCTGGCCTGCAAAAGCTTGGTAAAGCAATGATGACACCAGTAGCAGTTTTACCAGCAGCAGGATTACTCTTGAGATTTGGACAACCAGACGTGCTTAATCTTCCTTGGATGGCGGCAGCAGGAGACGCTGTTTTTGGCAATCTTGCACTTATTTTTGCTGTAGGTATAGCAGTAGGTTTTGCAGAAGAAAATAATGGTGTTGCAGGTCTTGCCGCAGCTGTTGGATATTTCATACTTACAAAAGTTGCATTAACCTTTGATAAAACTATAAACATGGGGGTACTGGCAGGTATAATAATTGGTATCATAACAGGTAATCTATATAATAAGTTTAAATCAGCTAAGCTGCCAGACTTTTTGGGCTTCTTTGGGGGCAGAAGATTTGTACCTATAATAACCTCCTTTGTATCCTTGATACTAGGTGTTATCATGGGTTATGTATGGCCTCATATACAACAAATCATTGACAATTTTGGTAATGCTGTTGCACAGGCTGGTGCCTTAGGGGCATTTATATTTGGATTATTTAATAGACTGTTAATACCTTTTGGCTTGCATCATGTTATGAATAGCTTATTCTGGTTCCAGTTTGGTAGTTTTACAGACAAAGCCGGCAAGGTTATAAACGGAGATATTTATAGATTCCTTGCTCAAGATCCAACTGCAGGAACCTATCAGACAGGATTTTTCCCAATAATGATGTTTGCTTTACCAGCAGCATGCTTAGCAATGGTAACTGCAGCAAAGAAAGAGAACAGAAAAGTAGTTTCAGGTATGATGATAAGTGTGGCTCTTACCTCTTTCTTAACAGGAATAACTGAACCTATAGAATTTTCCTTTATGTTTCTTGCGCCTGTGTTATACTTAATACATGCAATACTGACAGGGGTATCTATGGCAATAACGTCAGTCCTTGGCATGAGAAGCGGATTTTCTTTTTCAGCTGGTTTAACAGATTATCTTATAAATTTTAATATCTCCTCTAAACCCATAGGGATAGTTCTTGTGGGGCTTGGATTCGCAGTTGTATACTATTTCATATTTTTGTTTGCAATCAAAAAGTTCAATTTACAAACACCTGGCAGAGCTGAGGATGAAGAAGTAGCAGCGCTTTCAGGACTTGACAATACTCAATTAAGACATAAAGCAGCAGAAATTTTAGAAGCTATAGGATCAAAAAGTAATATTGAGTCTATAGACGCATGTATTACTAGGATTAGGCTTACTGCTAAAGATGCTTCTATGATAGATGAACAAAGATTAAAAGATTTAGGAGCTACCGGAGTTATGAAAATGGGCGCTAAAAATTATCAAATAGTGGTAGGTACAGTAGCTGATCCTTTAGTAACTCATATGAAAGCCTTAATGAAGTAAATACTTAATTTATTTATAAGCACAGTGAAAACTATACAATATTGCACTCCTTAATTTGTTAGGGAGTGCAGCCTTTATATTATCCTTTATAATGGAGGGATATCATGGAAAATTTCCATGCCCAGGACTATACAGTGTTAAAAGTCTTTAATAATAATGTATTGTTAGTTACCCTTGGTAACAAAGAAAAAATTCTATACAGTAAGGGTATCGGTTTTGGTAAAAAAACTGGCGATAAAATTTCTGAAGGTATAAGAATAGGTAAGATATATAGCATAGAGGATTCTTCTAACTCAGATAAGTTTAACCAGCTTATGTCTTTTGTGGACAATGAAATAATAGGGCTGTGCGAGGAAATCATATATATGATAAGCAAGGAACTTAATGAAGAGTTAAATGAGAAGATACATATATCTTTGACAGATCATATTGCCTTTGCAATAAAAAGAATAAAAGCAAAGGATGAGATTATTAATCCCTTTCTTATAGAAACAGAAACGCTGTATAGAAGAGAATTTGAAATTGCACGAAAAGCAATAAATATGTTAGAGAGAAAGATTGGTATTAGTATACCAGATGGTGAGGTTGGATTCATAACACTTCATATACATTCAGCAAGACAGCAGGGTAAACTTTCGAATACCCTTAAATATGCATATCTTTCAAACAATGTTGTGAAATATATAGAAAAAGCCTTTGACTTGACAATTGATAGACATACAATTGATTATGCAAGATTTATTACTCATTTACGATTTACCATTGAAAGAATAATAAATAGAAATACTATAAAAAATGAGTTATTGAATGTAATAAAAAAGCAATATTCGAAATCCTATAAAGTTGCAAATGAAGTTTGCAGGATAATAGAAAATGAATTGCAAGAAGAAATTGTAGAAGATGAAGTTGGATATATGGCTGTTCATATTGAAAAGATTAGAATTCTTTAACCATTAGAGAAGCTTCATAATACTGAGAAAACATTAATGTGTTATCAGTATTATGAAGCTTCTTTTATGCAAAAAGAGAACCAACAGTTCCGGAAATTGGACTCTGACCAGATATAGTAGCTTGCTGCTTAACTGATACTTCAATAAGTAATGCTGCAAATAATATTAATGAAAAAATCAAACTTCCTGTGGTACCTATTATTTTTAGCTTATTAGCAGTTGTTGTTACACCAGGAGCTATTTGTTGAGCATCAGCTTCTAAATAAGCTGCTTTTATAAGTAATGCACCAGCATATAGACTTATCACAGATGCAAAAACCAGTAAAATATCCTCTTCAGTAGTATTTACTATTGCAGAACTAAATAATAATATGATGGAGGCGAAATCGGCAATTTCTCTATATTTTGCTGTTTGATTTTCATTGTTTTGCTCTGTATATTCTATAGTCATAACATTCCCCTCCTATACTTTTAGTATACTTTGCTAGGAATAAAGATGTCACAATAAAATTTATCGCAAATTTTGATATTTCATTAAAATATGTGATATAATAAAACAAATAGAAAAAATAATAAATATGCAACTGGCGGAAGTGGATTTAACCACAGGGAGCATGTTTATAGAAAAGTATCGACCGCCTGGGTAAATAATATGTATTTATCCAGGCGTTTTTTGCGTTTAAAAATATTTATTGGCTGTAAATTAATGATTGTAATTTGGATGTTTAAAAAAAATAAATATGTGTAACATACGTAAAGTCTTTGAATATAATAAATTAAAAAATCTGTACTATTAGTATTGACAAACTGTTATAGTGGGAATATAATAAAATTGTAAAGGATAATGATTATTGACAAATAAGATATATGCAGAGATAGTAATTAAAATAAATTTAAATATGTAAAAGTTTCGAGGAGGTAGGATTAAATGTTTAAGCAATGGGATGGATTTAAACTAGGAAAATGGGCAGAGGATATTGATGTAAGAGACTTTATTCAAAAAAATTACACTATATATGAAGGTGACAAAGGTTTTTTAACTTCAACAACTGAAAAAACAAATAAAGTATGGGGTAAAGCTAAAGAACTTATAATGGAAGAACTTAAAAAAGGTGTTTTGGACGTTGAGACAAGTGTTGTATCTGGTATAAATAATTTTAAACCAGGATATCTTGATAAAGAAAATGAAGTAATAGTAGGATACCAAACAGATGCACCATTAAAAAGAATTGTAAATCCCTATGGTGGAATGAGAATGGTTGAACAATCACTTGAAGCTTATGGCTTTAAATTAGATGATGAAGTAGCGAAAAATTTCAAATTATATAGAAAGACACACAATGATGGAGTTTTTGATGCTTATACTGAAGAAATAAAAGCGGCAAGATCAGCGGGGCTTTTAACTGGACTTCCAGAT
>JARBUP010000273.1 GCA_029239575.1 Bacillota bacterium | reverse complement strand
TGTAAAAGCTTGTGCTTCAATGGGTACAAATGCAATTTCAATGGTACAAAGAGGTATTACAAAAAAAGTGTCCACTCCATATGATGACAGTTCAAAAGATTGTATTGGTTGCGGTGCTTGTGCTGAAATATGTCCTACTAAGGCTATAACATTACAAGATAATAATGGTGTAAGGCAAATTTGGAACAAAAGTTTTAATTTAATAAAATGTTCATGCTGCGGAGAATATTTTACAACAGAGCAATGTTTGAATTATATTAATAAAAAAACAAATAATACTGAAACAGAAAATCAAATATTTTGTGAAAAATGCAAAAGAAAATCAATTGGAGAAAAATTTAAAGAATCATATAAAAATTATTACTGATATATATATAATAAATTGCAAAATCCTCAGTAGAAATACATAATGAGGATTTTTTGTTGAAACAATCTAAATGTGGATTTTTTATATAATATTTTATGCTAAAAAAATTAAAAATATTTTTTAAAAGAGTAAGACAAGTTGTAACACTTTTAAATGTTGGACATAAGATATTAATGAGCTTGACTCAAATTTTAAAAGAAAAAGGTGTTATGATGGGTTATAATAGAAATAATGATGTATTAGGTGAAAGTGGAAGAAGACGTTGTGAAAATGGTGTTGGCGGCGAAGGCGGCAGAAGAAGATGCAACTGCGAATGCTTTGAAAGATGTTTAATAGAATTCTTAGAAGATTTATTAGATGCATTAGAAGAAGACACAGACGACCACGACCACCACAGATGCCATAGATAATTAGGACAACCTTTAAAGAGCGGGCAACCGCTCTTTAATTTATAATTTATAAATTTTTTTCATTTATAAAAAGACAAGTTGTAACACTTGATAATAATTAACATAACATAGTAATGAGCTTGGCCTCAAATTTTTAAAGAAAAGGTGAAAATTATGAGTTGTAATAGAAATAGATCAAATAATAATGATGTATTAGGAGATAGCGGCAGAAGAAGATGTAATGGTGATGTTGCTGGTGATAGAGGCGAATGTAGATGTAGATGTGAATGTGACAGAGTAAGTCCTGCAATAGCTATTAGAGGACCAGGATGCATAAGCGGAACTGGTAGATGTGGAGAATTTACTGCTTCTTTTGTAGAAACAAATGGACGTCCTGCTGAAGGATATTGCGGTCAAGTAAGCCCAGCAGGCAATATGTTTAGAAATAAATTTAATGACGACGACGTTGCTGGAGATTTTGGCAGAAGACATTGTGAAGATGTTGAAGGCGACTTTGGTGACAGAAAAAGATGTAATGGAGATGTAGCTGGTGACAGTGGCAGAAGACCATGGCAAAATGTTCGTGGAAGATGCGGAGACGTTGCTGGCGATAGAGGTAGAAGACATTGTGATGATGACGTTGCTGGCGATAGAGGCAGAAGACGTTGTGAAGATGATGACGTTGCTGGCGATAGAGGTAGAAGACATCACGACTGTGATTGCTTTGAAAGATGCTTAATAGAATTTTTAGAGGATGTATTAGCAGAATTCGAAGAAAATGACAATCACTGCTGTCCAAGGTAATAACAAATAAATTGATAAAGAGCGGTTACTCCGCTCTTTATTTTTTGAAAAATTTGATTTTTTTTACATATTTTAAACTGTTTAATTTTTGAAATTAGGAAATAATAATTTTAGCTTCATAATTTATTTTTGAAAGGAGCTGTTTAAAATTAGCAGAAATAAATTAATAATACCAGAAGCACAACAAGCAATTAATAATTTAAAAATGGAAATAGCTCAAGATTTAAATATTCCTTCAGTTACTGACATGAAATCAAATATGTATCCTGCTTTAGTTAATGGATTAAGCGTAAGAGAAATGGTCCGTATGGGTGAAAAAATGTTGATTAATAAAAACAATACTCCTACTGATCAAAATATTTTCTAATAAAAATTTAATTTTAAAAACGCCTTATGGGCGTTTTTTAATTTTGTCATCCTAAGCGATAACGATCTTGTTATTTCAATAATAGATTCTTCACTACGTTCAGAATGACACTTTAATAGTTTGTCAATAGTCTGATGCCCTAAGGCGTTTTTTTAATTAGCAAATTGACTATTATAAAGATCTGCATAAAACCCATTTTTAATTATAAGTTCATGATGATTTCCAGATTCTATAACATCACCATGGTTCATAACTAAAATTAAGTCAGCATTTTTAATAGTGGATAATCTATGGGCTATAACAAAACTTGTTCTTTCGTGCATTAATTTTGTAAGAGCATTTTGAATTTGTATTTCAGTTCTTGTATCTATACTGCTTGTAGCTTCATCAAGTATTAAAATAGAAGGATCTGCTAAAAAAGCTCTTGCTATAGTTAAAAGCTGTTTTTGACCTTGTGATATATTTGTACCTTCTTCATTTAAAACTGTATCATAACCATCGGGTAATGTTTTAATAAAATGATGCGCTTGAGCTGCTTTTGCTGCTGCTTTTATTTCTTCAAAAGAAGCATTTTCTTTTCCATATGCAATATTTTCTTTTATAGTTCCGTTAAATAACCATGTATCCTGAAGTACCATTCCAATATTATTTCTTAAACTACTTCTTTTAATATTCTTTATATCTATGTCATCAATAGTAATTTTTCCACTATTAATTTCATAAAAACGCATTAAAAGATTGACTAATGTAGTTTTCCCTGCACCAGTAGGACCAACTATAGCTACTGTTTGACCTTTTTTAGCTAATATGTTCATATTTTGTATTAAAGTTTCACCATCTTTATATCCGAATTTAACATGTTCAAACTTTACATTACCATCTACATTTTCAAGTTCAACTGCATTTTTATTTTCTTCTGATTCCTCTGTTTCATCAAGTATTTCAAAAATACGTTCTGATGCAGCTATAGCAGATTGTAATTGACTCATTATTTGACCTAATTGTGCTATTGGATGGCTGAATTGTCTGTTATATTGTAAAAATGCTTGTATATCACCCACAGAAATTACACCTCTAATACCAAGTAAAGCTCCTGCAATGGAAATTAACACATATCCAATATTACTTATTAAACTGTTAACAGGCATTATTATTCCTGATAAAAACTGAGCTTTCCACACGGATTTTATCAGATCATTATTTATATTTTCAAATTTTTCAATTGACTGTTTTTCTTTATTAAATGCTTTAACTACTAAATGACCTGAATACATTTCTTCCACATGACCATTTAATTCACCAAGCTTTTTTTGTTGATCTTTAAAATATTTTTGTGAATGTTTCATTATAAAAGTCATTGAAAATATGGATATTGGCAAAGAAATCAATGTTATAAGTGTAAGCAAAGGGTTAATTAAAAACATGATTATTATAATCCCTAAAACTGATATTGAAGTGGTTATAATTTGAGTAACTCCTCTTTGCAAAGTCATCCCTATGGTTTCCGTATCATTTGTAACACGGCTTAATATATCTCCAAATGCATTTTGGTCAAAATATTTCAAAGGTAATTTGTTTATTTTTTTAGAAACATCATCCCTTAATTTTCTAACAACATTTTGTGATACACTTGCCATTATAATTTCTTGTATATAAGTAAATACAGAACTTAATCCATATAATATCATTAATATTATTATAATTTGTTTAATATATGAAAAATCAATAGCACCTAACTTTACTCCATTTACTAATGAATCAATAGCTAATCCTAAAATTTTTGGACTTAATACTGAGAAAACAACGCTTAAAATAGCAGTTATTACTACAAAATAAAGTCTTATTTTATATTGTTTAAAACGTTCCATTAATCTTTTTGCACCTTTTTTAAAATCTTTTGGTTTTTCAACTACTCTTCCTGCAAAAGGACCATGACCTCCACCTTGAGAATCTGAATGTTTTTTATTATGTTCACTCATATTATTCCTCCTCTCTTAATTGTGAATTGACCATTTCATTGTATATTTCATTATTAGCTAATAATTCCTTATGAGTACCTATTCCAGAAATTTCACCTTCATTAAGTACAATAATTTTATCTGCATTAATAATTGAACTTATTTTTTGAGCTACAATTATTACTGTTGATTCGTCTGTTTCTTTTAATAATTCATGTCTGACTTTAGAATCAGTTTTAGCATCTAAAGCTGAAAAACTATCATCAAAAATAAATATTTCAGGTTTTTTAACAAATGCTCTTGCAATTGAAAGCCTTTG
>JARBUP010000272.1 GCA_029239575.1 Bacillota bacterium | reverse complement strand
GTAGGGGATTCAAAACGACCCTTGTATTACTTAATAGCAAGTAGCTTCATCAATATTGCTTTGGTTTTATTGTTTGTAGTAGTTTTTAATTTAGGAGTTGGGGGAGCTGCTGTAGGAACGGTTATTGCTCATGTTTCCAGCGCAATATTTGTATACTTGTCCTTAAAGAAAACTAACCAATGTTATAGATTAAACCGAAAATTAATTCGTTTGGACATGGAGATTTTTAACAAAATCATGCAGATAGGGTTACCTGCAGGATTTCAATCATTAATGTATTCCATTTCAAACATTATCATTCAAGCTAACATTAACAGCTTTGGAACAGATACTGTGGCAGCATGGACGGCATATTCTAAGATTGATGGAATATACTGGCTGATTATGGCTTCATTTGGTGTCTCTATAACAACATTTGTCGGGCAGAATTATGGTGCTAAGAAGTACGACAGAGTTAAAAAGGGTATTAAAATCTGCTTATTCATGACATTATCTCTATCTGCTTTGATGAGCTTAATACTTTATTTTGGAAGCAATACTTTTTATTCATTCTTCACTGATGACATGAATGTGATCATAATAGGAGTTGAAATGGTTCATATTATGGTTCCTGCATATTTTACTTATGTTTTTATAGAAATTTATTCAGGTGCGTTAAGAGGGATGGGAAATGCGTTGATGCCCATGGTACTTACAGGCATAGGCGTATGTGCATTTCGAATATTGTGGATTTTTAAAATGCTTCCAGTATGGCACAACATGAAGACCGTCGTTATGAGCTATCCACTTTCTTGGATAGTCACTGCAGCATTTTTCATAATATATTTTAAGTATTATACCAGTAAAAATAAACTATGTGATAATATACAAATTTTCGCGGAATAAGGTATGTGGAAAATATTATAAAGCAAAAGGAACTATTTTGATATAATAGTTCCTTTTGCTTTATAAATTTATTGAGCTTCTATTGTTATTTGTAGTACTTAATTTTAGTTTATCTTAGTGAAGCAGTGACTACTAACTGTTGACCTGGATAAATTAAATACGGAGGAGACAAGTAGTTAAATCTGATTATGTTATCAATAAATGTTCCATATTTTCTGGCTATACTGTAAATTGTATCACCAGAATTTACTGTGTAAACAATAGCTTCTGGAGGTGATAATGGCACCACTACATTTTGACCGGGATAAATCATGTTCATATTAGAAATTTCGTTAAATTTCATTATGTTTTCTATTGTAGTGTTATAATTATATGCAATTTTAAACAGGCTATCTCCAGGCACCACAGTATGGTTTAAAGTACCAAAATATGCAGTTGGCATAAAAATTACTCCTTTATATAAATAATATATATTATGCAAGTTATATTTTTAGGTTAATATTAATCTAAGTTTAAGAACTATTATAGTTTGTTAATTTTAAGTTTAAAATTAGAAATTAAGTTAGTCGAAATTTGTAGTAATTTGATAAAAAGACCTATTTCCAAACACCTTAATAACATTAGTGGTAAGTTAATTAAATAATTAACATAATTTACAAACGTTATCCTATGTGCTATAATTTACATTGTAGGAATGTTTTTACTTTTACATATAATTAATTAGGAGGGAACAATGAAAAAAGTTTTAAGTATTGTACTATTAGTTACCTTAATTTTTTCTGTTATATCATTCCCAGCGTTAGCAGATGATGCAACTTCATCAGCAACCGTAACATCGGGCGCTACAGCTTCTGCACCTGCTCCAACAACTCCTGCTCCAACGGCTTCTGCACCAGTAAATACTCCTGTTAATGCACCAAGTGCTCCTGCAGGGGAAACATATACAGTAGTTAGTGGAGATGCATTCTGGAAAATAGCCCAAAAATTCAACTTAACAGTTGATCAATTAGCTAAGTTAAATCCACAAATTAAAAATATCAACATAATCCATGTTGGAGATAAAATAATTGTAAATGCTACAGCTACAACTTCTTCAGCACCTACAACTCCTGCTCCAGTTCCAACTACTACAGCACCTGTTGCTACATCAATGAAACTTTATCATGGATTTGGTGAAGCGGCGAACTATAGAGTTAGAGGCGAAAGCGGTACATTAAACATTGCAACAGCAAGTGTTTTATTTGATGAAAATGGAAAGATTGTAGATTTAACTTGGGATGTTATGGAAATTTCTAAAACTTTATTCCCTGCATGGCATGAGGCAACTCAAGAGCAAGCTGCTATTGATGCATTTGTAAGTTCAGTTGAAACATGGCAGACAAAGAGAGAAAGAGGTCTTGATTACGACATGACTCACTTGAAAGCTAAAGGCGCTGCTGATAACGCATCTAAAAAAGAATGGTTTGAACAACTTGATTTCTATGAAGATTACTTCAAAGGAATGACAGTTGCAGAAGTTGAGGCTTGGGAAGCAAAATATACTGACCCAGTTGCACACAAACCTTATAAAATGGCATATCCTGAATTATTAACTGACGCTGATAAAGCGGTAACAGCTACATTAACAGCTGAAGAAACTGCAATGCTTGTTGATGTAACAACAAGTGCTACTATGGCTCTTGAAGATGGACATTCTCACTTAATTTCTGCTTTGAGAGAAGCATACGAAGCGAGAGAAGAAGTAAAATAGCTATTTATACATAAGCATTCCTACTATGGCTGTCTGAATTTAAAAAAATTCGGACAGCCTGTTTTTATTTAAAAATATTGAGTTATATCAAATAGTTTATAATTAACTAAGAAAATTATATTGTAAAGTTTTTTTAATATGATATAATTATTAGGATTTAAAGCTACAAATTGGAGGATGAAATGGGTAAGGATGTTATTGTCGCTTGTGATTTTAGCAATAAGAGTGAAGTGATAGAATTTCTGTCAAAGTTTAAAGAAGAAAAGCCTTATGTAAAAATCGGCATGGAGCTGTTTTATTCTGAAGGACCGGAAATAGTGAGACAAATTAAATCAATGGGGCATAAAATATTTCTAGATCTCAAACTTCATGATATTCCAAATACAGTGATGAAATCAATGAGTGTTCTTTCAAGTCTCGATGTTGATATGTGTAATCTTCATGCAGCTGGAACAATAGCCATGATGGAAGCTGCCATTAAGGGTTTAACTCGTGAGGATGGAACCAGACCTCTTTTGATAGCAGTTACACAGTTAACATCAACCAGCGAAGAAAGAATGCGTACAGATGTTTTGATAGATAAGCCTCTTGATGAGGTAGTAATACATTATGCTAAAAATGCTAAGAAGGCTGGATTAGATGGGGTTGTTTGTTCACCACTAGAAGCTAGCATGGTACATAATGCATGTGGTATGGAATTTTTAACTGTAACTCCAGGTGTAAGATTTGAAGATGGTGATTGTGGGGACCAGGTGAGAGTAACAACTCCGGAGCAAGCAAAGAAACTAGGTTCTGATTACATTGTTGTTGGTAGACCAATCACAGCTGCCAGCGACCCCGTTGAAGCCTACAAAAGATGTTTAAGAGAATTTAGGTGATATTATGAATGAATTTTTAACACCAATTCAAGCAATCAGAAAGAAATGCCTTGAATGCAGCAATGGACAGTATAATGAAATAAGAGGCTGTTTAATTAAAAGCTGCCCTTTATATTCATTCAGAGTTGGAGAAAATTATTCTAAAAAACAAGAGGGAACTGAAGAACAAATAACCTTAGATTTATTTACAATTGAATAATAAATTTTTTTATATGGTTCTCACATCGAGGACTTTTTTATTTAAATATTAAACATATGGAAAATCTTATTATAATTTTTATATTAGTTTTCTATATGCAAAAGATCATAAAATGTTATATAATAAATAAGTATTTAAATTTTTTCTAAGAAGGTAAGTTTATGAAAAAAATTAAAGATGTTTTCAGCGACTATGTTGGAGGCAGTATAAATAATGCGGAAGTAGAAGCTGTTATACTGAGCAAAAAAACAAAAACATTGGAATTGAAAATTAAATCAGATAAATATATAGATGTTAAGGAAATTAAATGCTTTAATGAATTTATTAAAAACAGATTTGCACTTGTTGATTCAAGGATTATTATTATCTATACTAATGGTGCAAATAAAAAGCCTATTGAAGAAGAATTAGATAACATAGTTAATATTATACGCGAAGAGTATCCTACATTAAATTCTATATTAAATAGCAGTGAATATTCTGTGCTTGATAATAATAT
>JARBUP010000271.1 GCA_029239575.1 Bacillota bacterium | reverse complement strand
AATTTTCATCCTTGTGAATTTGTTTTATTTCCTCGGAAATTATTTTACCTTCTTTTATAACTGTGTGAGGCAAATCGAAGGGTTCTGTTTTCATTTTATAATGAGATGGAGTCAATGGTTCGTGCTGAGAGTCCAAAAATACTGAAATCTTTCGTCTGCTTCCCAAATAGCCAATGCTACCTTCTTAACATCCTCTACTTTTTCTTCCCTTAATTCTTCCAATAATACGTCTATTGAAATTCTTGCTTTATTTAAGCCCTTATGTAAAATTTCACCTTCATGCACAATTATTATAGGAGAACTGTTTAATATTTTTCTCAATGCAGGAAATTTAAATATTCCAAAAATACCCCTCAAATACATAACTACCAACACAACAGATGCAATTACAGACCCCTCCATGCCAAGCTCTCACCAGATAAGGGATGAGCGATAATATTTCCAATTACCAATGCAATAACAAAATCAAGAAGCCTTAATTGTGATATGGTACGTTGTCCCAAAACTCATGCAACAGCAACTAAAAAGAAAAAAGCTAAAACTGCACGCAATGCCCATTCAACCAAAGTTAATGATTCCTGCCCATGTAAAAATTCCATATAAAATCTCCTCGTAATCAAATGATTTAAATAAATATTATTTTAACCAAAATTTAAAGAAAAATTATATGTTCACATTTTTATAAGAAAAATAGCTTTTGCATGCGAAATTAACATTCGCAAAGCAAAAGCTATTTTTTTATTTTAATTTACAAATTTTCCTACTTCACTTGTAATTATATAATTATATAATGTGTAAAGTTTGAGATTTATATTTATATACTACAGTTATAACCTTCTTGCTAAGTGATAACCTTCTGATATAGCGCTGATAATTTTTCTTCCTTGTTTTGCATCTCCTATTATATATATATCAGCATCTATATCTTTTAATTCTTCCTCTAAGTCATTAACTGAAGTTACACCAACAGCAACGACTACTGTATCAGCTATTAATTCTTTTTCATTTTCATCACTATTAGTAGTTACTATTACCCCTTCGTCAGTAAACTCTTTAATTTTTGTTTTTGTTAAAAATTCAACGCCTTGTTTGTTCATCTCTTCCATTAACCAGAATCTAGTCATAAAATCTAAGTTAGTTGCTACATCATCCATCATTTCTACGACTTTAACATTCTTACCTTCTAATGCCAAGTAATGAGCTGTTTCAACTCCAACCAATCCACCACCAACTACAATCACTGAATTGCCAATATTAGCTTTACGAGCTAATACATCAAATGCAGTTATTACGTTTTTATTATCAATGCCTTTAATTTTAGGTACAATTGCTTTACCACCTGTGGCTATAATAACGATATCTGGATTTTCTTTCTCAATTAGATTTTTATCTACATTTGTATTAAAAATAACATCGATATTATCATATTTTTTTAACATATTATTATGGTATATTACAAGGCTATCTAAATCTTCTTTCCCTGGAATGCTTGCTGCAAGTTTGTACTGTCCACCACCAAGTTCTCCAGTTTTTTCGTAAAGTTTAACATTATGCCCCCTTTGACCAGCTATAAGAGCTGCTTCCATTCCACCAGGTCCTGCTCCAACTATAACAATTTTCTTTTTATTTATAGCTGGTGTAATAATACATTCTGCTTCCCTACCAACAGCAGGATTAACTGAACATTTTACATGTTTATATAAGAAGATTTCCTTAATACATCCTTCATTACACCTTATACATCTACGAATTTCATCTAATTTTCCTTCTTTTATCTTCTTAACAAAATCAGGATCCGCAAGTACAGGTCTTCCGAATGATACAAAATCTGCAGTTCCTTCTTCTAAAGCCTTCTCTGCAATTTCAGGTGTTAAACCACCTACTGCAATTACTGGAATATTTAATACTTTCTTAAATTCTTTTGTTTCATCTAATAAGAATCCATGTGGAACATACATAGGAGAAATAACTTTATAAATTGCTCCAAGGTCGAAGAAGTTACCTGATGTCATATGAAGAGCATCTCCCCCTACCTCTTCCATTCTTTTAGCAATCTTTAAAGTATCTTTTAATTCTAATCCTCCTGGCAAATCCTCCGAAGCACTCAATCTTACAATAATAGGATAATCCTTTCCACATTTACTTTTTATGTTTTTTATAATTTCTTCTAAAAATCTAAATCTATTATCAAAATTGCCACCGTATTCATCCGTTCTTTGGTTCGATAAAGGAGAAAGGAAAGCCCATACCATATAACCGTGACCACCATGAACTTCTACACAATCATATCCAGCCATTTGTGCTCTTCTTGCACCATCACCGTAAGCTTCTATAACTTCAACAACTTCATTTCTGCTAAGTTCCCTTGGAGCTTCTTTCATACCTGCTGCACGTATTGCAGAAGGACCTACACCTTGTTCCCCAATGATGGTTCTATAAGCACCTCTTCCAGCATGGTGAAGTTGTACACAAGCTTTTCCACCTCTTTCATGAATTCCGTCAACTAATCTTGCTAAACCCGGAATAAATTTATCACTCCAGATACCTGGTACACTCGGAAGACCTTGACCTCTTTTTTCAACTGAAGTTATTTCCAATATCTGCAAACCAATTTCACCATCTGTTCTAGCAAAATGATAGTCTAAGTAGTATTGATTTATACTTTGATCTTCATTAGCCATAACAGTACCCATTGCTGGCATAATAGTACGATTCTTTAATTTCATCTTACCAATATATCCTGGTTCAAACATTTTCTGGTACTTAGCATTAACCTTATTCATCTCTTTGCCCCCATAAATAATTTTTTAATAAAATATGGTATCTTTATTATTTGTTATTATTTTAACATTTTAACTCTTATTAATCAAATATCTAAAAATTATATCAAGGCTATTGTAATATTCCACTTTTGAATATCTATATATTTAAATATCTTTCAATCATTTCAAACCATAAAAACAGGTGAATCATGTATTGATTCACCTTATAAAATAAAAGAAAGACTATCATCAATTATTTACAGAAGTCATTCAGGAACAACGATAATGCAGGATTTTTATTGTCTTTTTTCCATACAAATGAAAGATTGACATTTATTCTTTTTTGATCATATTCAAAATTTAAAACATGCATATTTGAACAAGTTCTTAGAGATAGATCTGTTAAAAATGTGATACCTTTTCTGGATTCAACTTTTAACAACATGTTTTGTAAGTTGCTTTCATAACTGACAATATTATCAAATAAATTGTTCACATGTAAATACTTTACTAATTCATCATATACATAGGGAGATGCATTTCGATCAAACATAATTATAGGTTCGTTACCAAAATCTTTTTTTAGTACAAAATTTAAACTTGCAAACCTATGACTTTCTGGGACTATCAAAACCAACTTATTTTTTATAATCTCATGATAGCAAATGCTATCGAATTCAATTAATCCAGTTGCTAAAGTAAGAATAATATCTAATTTATCTTTTAGTAGTAAGTTAAGAATTTCAGATTGTGAACTTTTCGTAAATAAAACATTTATATTTGGATACTTATAACTATAGGAACTTACATCTCTTGAAAACTTACTATAATCAAATTCTCCTGTATAACCAATCTTTATATCTCCATAATCACCCAAATTATATTTATACGCATTGTCTTTTAATAAGTCTACTTTCTCCACTATATTTCTGATTTCTACAAGGCATTTTAATCCAGCATCAGTCAGCTCAACATTCTTTCCAGTTCTGTTAAATAACTTAACCTTTAACTCTTCTTCTAATCGTTGAATATGCTTACTAATATTTGGTTGTGTGGTATATAAAAATTCTGCAGCTTTTGAAAAGCTACTATACTCAGCAGAAACAATAAAATATCTTAAACTTAAAATATCCAAATTAATTCCTCCACATTTACCTAATTATATTTGAAAAACTTTAAATAATCTTAATAAAATCAAAATCTAATCTTTATATCAAACTAATTTATTATATCGTGTTATGGAATATTTCGGAAGTATTTTTGTTACTTTATCTCGAAAAACTTTCACTTTTTAATGCTGACCATTAAATAGTTTTACCTGTATTAACTTTTATGCTATAATACTTTAGCAAAGAAAGTAACGATATTTAAATATAAGATTGTAAAGGAGAAATATATGGAGAGATTAATAGGTACTGTCTCAAGAGGAGTTCGTGCGCCAATTATCCGTGAAGGAGACGAT
>JARBUP010000270.1 GCA_029239575.1 Bacillota bacterium | reverse complement strand
TCTAAAAGTTTAATTTCTTGAATATTTATAATTCTATTAACTGAATAATAAAAATATTTATTATCCTCTATAAAAGCATTTTCATATTTAAAATCTCCCATATGAATAGCTAAATTTTTTAAGGCATTATATTGCTTTTTCTGTTTACTATATTTTATTTTATTATATTCTGAAACAGATGGAATTTCATCAATTACTATAAAATACTTTTCATCTTTATTATATCCTTCTAAAATAGAATAATGTATATGATGAATTTTATTAAAAAATTTCGGACTATTTATATCATAATATAAATCTGTTAGTAAAATTATTATTTTATTTTCATCCATCATTTTTTCTAAATCATTATAAAAAGTATCCATTTCTCCACAGTTAAATTCTAAAGAAATCCCTGTATTATTCAGTATAAAATTTGTATAATTTTCTTTTAAAAACCCAGTTTGATATTCAGAAAATAGTAGAAATAGTATCCAAGAATTTGTCACCAAATTATCGGAAATAATACATTTAGGCCTTTGGAAACAATCTAATATATCAAAATTAAAATCTTCTAAATCTTCATTAATTATTAAATTTAAATTTTTCATATGCATATTCCTATATAATAATATTTGCAAGGAAATAATAATAGTTTTATAAGGATTATAGCCTTGCAATCAATTTCCTTATTTGTTTTTTATTTCGTTTAAAATTTTTTTATATTTATTTTGAATATCTTTATCTTTTTTTAAATTAAAAAATATAGAATCTTCTTCGAAATATATATTATCTAATGGCTTGTTATTAGGATTTTCATAATCATTTTGCATAATTAAATGATTTTTAACAAAATACATAAATTTTGGTATATCATATATTTTTAAATCAAATTTTGTGAACAATTCTTTATTGAGCTTGTTATTGTCTAAAAAATATGAAAATAGTTGCTCATCATCTTTATGAAAATAATTTAAAACATATGCAAAAAAGATTCTACTGGGTTTTCCATATGCATAACAATAATGAAAAATATCTTCTTCACATTTATATATTTCATTAATTTTTTCATTTTGTATAATATATGTAAATGCAAATTCTTCTGCACAACCAAATTTATATTTTTTATATAAAATATCCGATAATTCAAGTATTGAATTTAATAAATAATAATAATTTTTATTAATTCCTAATACTCCTGAATTATAAGGTTTAAAAGATGGTAATATATTATATTCTTTATTATTTAAACAAATCAAATTATTCTCTTGTATATCTTTATATAAATTAATACGCTTTTGTGCACTACTAGGTATATCTTCATAATTATAATCATTACATAATTCTAATGACTTATTTACAGATGGACAACTTGAATGCATTATAAAATAATTTTGTGATATTTTTTTAAAAAGATAATTTATATCCGAATAGATAATGGTATCTGTATCAATTAAAATTACATTTTCATTATATTTTTCAATAAAATATTGTAAACATTTTATCTTTAATCTTGGCATATAAAAGATACCGCCTAACCATTTTATCATAATAGAATTGGGGATATTTTCAAATATTATATTTTCATCATTATTAAAAAATTGTTTAAATTGATCTATTTTATTAGACATTATTACTACTTTAATATTGTTTTTATATATATCTGTAGACTGTTTAAGTGATAATATCGAATATATAGCCTCATTAACATATTTCTGATCACCAAATGCACAATATATTACATAATTCATATTAATATATAACTCCCTAATCATATAATATTTTTATAAATTGAGGATATTTAATATAATTTGAAATCTCATTAAAGCCTTGTTTAGCTTCAGAAACTACTTTTTAGTAAAAAGTAAAATCATGACATATTAATATTTAAAAATTAATAATATTAGTTACTTATATAAATCACTGCCATTGAAATAAGAATCTGTATTGTTACAAAACGAAAAACCACCTGTGTATTTGACCAATTCCATGATTTCCTTACATGATCATGTAATGGTGTTCGGATATTTACAAAAACTTTTAATTTAAAAAATCGTAGCATAGATACTTTAAATAATCCTAATCCACCATCTAAAATAAGTAATAATGCAACTGGTATAAAAAGTAATGGAGATCCTGTTTTCAAAATGGAAATAGCAATAAATATACCCATAGCTCTTGATCCAGCGTCACCCATAATCATTGAACTAGGCGATATATTATACCAAAGATATCCTAAAATACATATACAGAATATAAGAATTAAGTAATTATAATCAGGATTAATTTCCTTTATTTTATTTAATATATAAACTGTTATAAGAGTTGCAATTGATAATATACCGGATAATCCATCGACACCATCGGAACAGTTAGTAACATTTATTGATAACCAGATTAATATAGTAGCTAATATAGTAAAAATTATTGGATTTATTGTCACATTTATTTTTAATAGATCAAATTGAATTTCGCTAGAATTAAAATACAAAAATGAAACTGATGTCATAATCGAAATTATTAAATCGAATAAACCTTTTTTATATTCATTCCAGGGTGTTTTTGAACAATCATCTAGAAAACCGATTAGCATAGCTGCTACTACGTAAATTAAATATACAATAATTTCTTTATCTATTTTTGTGAATAATATACTTGTTAAAATAAATACGATAATGAATATAAATCCTGCACCTCTGGGCTTTCCTGCTGAAAGCTTACCATCATGTGCATAATCTCTCCCCTTATCTTTTGGTAAGTTACCACTGAATTTATACAATAACAAACATGTAGTAAAAAAAGTAAATAGAATACCAATAAGCAATAGTACTTTAGTATCAATTATATTATTTAAACAAAAGATCATTTGTATATCATCCTTTACCGTTTTTATACCAATCCCAAAGAATCATAGAAAGACTATGTTACTTAGTTGATTTATATATAATAATTCCAAATATTACAATTGTCAATGCCTATTGTTGGAATAACTTTCTATTTTATATTATATTAAATGAAAGCGAGTAGTTGGGAAGCTTCTTAATAGAAATAAACAAGAGAAAATATGGACGAAGGAGAAGGTGATTATCTTAGATGAAAAGAATTTTAAGAATGCAGATACATATGATTCACATTTCAGTGTAATAAAGTGCCTTGAAAATCGCAGGTTAAACGAACTGACGGACTTTTCGGAATTTCCGAGCTCGGGGGTGCATTTTTTTACCCTAAAAGTGTTCATCGTTTATTTGTATCTATATCGTTACCTTAATGAAGATAGCTCATCATGGTTCAAAATATTCAACAAGTGCTGAGTTCCTTAGTATGATCAAGCTGTAAATTTCAGCCATAACCTGCGGGAACCGAACCCTTTTTCAGTATTAAGTTATTTATTAGTGTGATTGATATTGCTGTGACACTGTTTCAGACGATGCCGCAAAGCTACTTTCTATGCGGGTTCCAGAGCACTACTGGGGTTCAACTCCCCTCAGCTCCATCATATGGAATGCCAAAATTAAGGCTTTAAGCTTTGATTTTAGGCATTCTTTTTTCCTGGAAAATGAGAACTCCGGCAAACAATAGTTTTTTAAAAGTGAATGATATGAAGTATTGAATTGGTGCAAGAAAATACTGCATCCAGATAAGGTGAACAGCTAAAAGAACAAAGAAATGAGTGCTAAAATTTGAATAATATGCTAGAATAATGGCAATTCCATGCGATATTATCTAACACCTCAAAAAAGTGGAAAGGAGGATTTTTCTGAAAAAAGAAGCATTTTTAAATAGGCAGCCTGCGATCATCGGGGCACATAAGTGTAGACAGTATGCAATATTAATTCCGATTCTCCGAGAACAAGGAAATACTTACTTGCTCTTTGAAAAGAGATCCGATAAATTAAGAAGGCAACCGGGAGAGATCTGCTTTCCGGGTGGGAAGCTGGAGCAAGGCGAAACCATATTGGAATGTGCTGTTCGTGAAACGGTTGAGGAACTTAACATACAGAAAGAGCAAATCGAGGTGATTGGAATAGGTGATATTTATATCTCTCCCTTTAATCTGATGATACATCCTTTTGTTGGTGAAATATCTGACTATAACGACACCTTTAGCATAGATGAAGTAGATGAGATTATTAAAATACCTCTGGATTTCTTTCGTAGTCATCAGCCAGAGATATTCGAGAGTAAGTTAATTAACGAGCCGGCAGAGGATTTCCCCTATGAATGGATACCTGGAGGGACAGAATATCCTTGGGCAAA
>JARBUP010000269.1 GCA_029239575.1 Bacillota bacterium | reverse complement strand
CCAGAATTTATTTTTTCAATGAGAATATCCTTGATTTGAATATATACCGGGGGAATATATGATTTATTTTTCATATGTTTGTCCTTTCATGCGTGGTATGCTGGTATATACCACTCGTATTAATAGTATCACAACAGGATAACCCTTGCAAGAGTTTTTTATGAAATTTGTAGCCTACCATACTGGGCACATCAAAAAAAGGAACCTTCTCTTGAAAGCTCCAGTACAACAATTTTTTTACGATTTATTATGAACAAATTTGCATGCCATGAAAATAATGGTTCAGTTTCATTTTAGGATATTTTCAAAAAAATAGAAATAAGGCGTTACAAAAGTAAAAAATATGTTTAAAAAATAAAAAAAGTATTATATAATTTTGGGAAATGGAAAATTTAAACATTAAATATTTTATAGATAATAAAAAACAAAATTCTTTTGGGCGGTGATCATGAAAAATTACTTAAGGTACATGTACATACTTCTAATAATTATTTTGCTTAGTACTACTATTTTTATTATAACCAATAATGATATTGAACTAAAAACGGTACAATCTGAAAAGGGTAAAATTGACTTAAATGAATGGGATGAATCAACACTGCTCAAATTAACAGGTGAATGGCAATATTATGATGGTTTGATGATTAAGGATATTGAAAAAACAACATCTGAAGAATATGTCTATGTACCCCATACATTTAAAAGAAATGAAAACGTAGGCAATAACCCTTACGGAACAGCAACATATAAATTAAGAATTTCAGGATTAAACAAGGAAGTGCATTACAGCATACAAATTTTAAGCATAACAAGCGCTTACAGACTTACAGCCAATGGAAATGAAGTTTTAAAAGCCGGTCGGGTTGGATATACTCAAGAGGAGCATGAGCCTGAAATGATGAGAAAGCTTGGATATTTCAGTCCTGACGAAGACGGTAATGTTGAATTATTAATTGAAGTATCAAATTATTCATATAACTACGGAGGTTTTTGGAGAAATGCCTTGTTGGGTGATGAAAATATGATGTATAAATATTCCTCTCAACAGGAACGCGAACAAATTTTTCTTTTTTCTTCTTTACTTATATTAGGTTTGTTTTTCCTAGGTCTTTATTCTATAAACGGAAGTTTTAAACCGCTTTTATATTTTTCTTTTATATGTCTTTTGACATCTATCAGAGTGTTGTTGACAAATTATAAACTGTTTTATGATTTTATATACTATTTATCCTGGGATGCAGGAACAAGGATTGAGTTTCTTACCGGTTATCTTCTGTTGCCATTATTCGGTATGTTTTTTAATTCAATGAATTATGAAAAACCAAATAAGTATGTTGATAATGTATGTAAATTGTTTATAGCTATAAGCATATTAATAACTGCGTTTACTGCTAATAAAATTTATGCTAATCTCCTCCAGCCATACATTTGGTTATGTGTAATATGCCTTCCTTACTTTGGCTATGTGTTGTTTGAAGCTTTAAAAAGAAAGATGGCAGGAGTAAAAAATATTATAGTTGGGACTGTAGCTGTAATAATATGCATGCTGGCAGACTCGTTTATGAACATAGGCTATGACATATTGCCCATAGGTACATTCTTTTTATTAATAAACTATTCGGTTGTTGTTATTAAAAACTTAGTTCAAGTAATACAACAAAATGATTATTTGGAGGAGGTAGTTACAACGGATTCGCTTACAGGTTTATATAACAGATACTATTTAAACAGACTTATAAAAAAAGGATTCAAATTAGAAGATGAAAAACGCCTTTATGTATTATTTTTTGATTTGGATAAATTTAAATATATAAATGATGAATACGGACACAGTGTTGGTGATGAAATTTTGAGAGAAAGCTCTAAAAGATTAAAAGAAAGCTTTCATCGTGAAACTGATATATTGTGCCGCTATGGAGGAGATGAATTTGTAGCATTTGTCAGCGTAAAGGACAATGACAGAAACATAGAAGGCATAATAAAAAGAATTAAGAAAAGTTTTACAGAGCCTATTTTGGTGGGAGAAAATAATTTTTTTATCACTGTAAGTATTGGCGTTTCAGAATTTCATGATGGAGATGATATGGAAAAAACCATACATAGGAGTGATTATGCTATGTATGCAGAAAAACAAAGCAATTTAAAGGTAGTGTTTGACAATAATTCAATTTAAACACCAGACCGATGCCTTTCAGGATTGATTTTAAAAATTTGAAAAATTTTAAATTTATGATATAAATTTATGATATAATTCAAAAACATGGAGAAATTTTTATATACTTCTAAAATCATGGGATGGTCAATGCAAGAAAATTATGGGGTAAACATATGCAATCATATATAAAATTAATAGAAAAATCATGGAAAAAATTTATAGAAACCGGTTATTTAGATGATGTAGTGAGACATGAAATAGCAGATTCATGGAAAAGATGCAAAAGCTATGATGTAGATCCATTGAATGGGAAAGGAGACACTAAGTTTAGTGTTCCTATCAATGTTAAACTACAAGAAAATGCTGAGCTAATTTCTGTTGCCAGACCTATAATGGAAAATGTATATAATATTGTGAAG
Source organism: Bacillota bacterium (assembly GCA_029239575.1). Lineage (GTDB taxonomy): Bacteria > Bacillota > Clostridia > Tissierellales > Sedimentibacteraceae > Sedimentibacter. Next base: position 1,668 of record JARBUP010000269.1, on the reverse strand, counting down.
GGTTCTGAATTTGCTATAATATTGACTGATAAACATGGATATATAATTGAAGTTATTGGTGATGATGATATGCTGAAAAAAATGGATGAGCTGAATTTCATAAAGGGTGCATTGTGGACTGAACAAGCAGTCGGAACTAATGCAATTGGTACTGCCCTTTATTTGGATAAGGTAATACAGACAATAGGGGCAGAGCATTACTGCATAAATCAGCATTCCTGGACTTGTTCAGCTTCGCCTGTTCATGATGAAGAAGGCAACATAGTCGGATGTATTAATATGTCTGGTAATTATTATAATGCCCATCCACATACTTTAGGGATGGTAACTTCAGCAGCATATTCTATACAAAAGCAATTAGCCCTAACTGTTTCAAATAATTTAATGAATGTTACCTTCAATTCTACTTGTGAGGGAATAATTGTATTAGATGAGAAATTAAAAATTAAAAGGGTAAATGATGGAGCCCTTGAAATATTAAATATAAATCTTAAAGATATTCTTAATATAAATATCACAGATACCTTAAAAAATGTTAGCTTTGATAAAATATTAAATCAGGAATATAATGCTTATAATAATGTAGAATGTGACTTTTATATAAAAAATAATAGAGTTAAGTGTATTATTAATGCAGTTCCTATGAGGGTTAATGAAAAATTTGTTGGAGTTGTAATAACTTTTAGAGAAACACAATATGTACACAAATTAGTAAGCAAAGTAGTTGGTTATAAAGCATCTTATAACTTCGATGATATTATAACTGAAAATCAAAAAATGAAGGATATGATTGAATTTGCAAAAAAAGCATCCAAAAGCGACTGCAACATACTAATTGAGGGGGAGAGCGGAACAGGCAAGGAACTTATTTCCCAGTCAATACACAACTATAGCGACAGATCATCAGGACCTTTCGTAGCAATAAATTGTGCTTCAATACCAAGAGAGCTTGTTGAAAGCGAGCTTTTTGGATATGAAAAAGGAGCTTTCACAGGAGCATCAAAGGAAGGACATCCTGGAAAATTTGAAATTGCTGATGGAGGAACTATTTTTTTGGATGAAATCGGAGAATTGCCATTAGATATTCAAACAAAACTTTTAAGAGTTTTAGATAACTGTAAAATAACCAGGGTTGGAGGCAACTACGAAAAGCAGCTTGATGTGAGAGTTATTGGTGCTACTAATAGAAATTTAAAGGAAGAAGTAAAAAGGAAAAATTTCAGACAAGACCTATATTATAGGCTGAGTGTTATGAATATAAAAACAATACCTCTAAATGAAAGAAAAGAAGATATAGAAATACTCACAAAATATTTTGTGAAAATATTGAATGCTAAAACTGGGCAAGATAAAAAACTCAACAGACAATATATTAGCAAACTTAAAGAATATAATTGGAATGGTAACGTAAGAGAACTTAGAAATGTAGTTGAAAGAGATTATTATTTGGGCGATATGAATTTAGATTTAGAATATTATGTGGAGAAAGAATACAGCAATAACAGCAGGGTTGAAAACAAAAAAGAAGATATGAGCGTAGTACCTATGGAAACGGTAGAAAAAGAAACTATTGAAAATGCATTAAAAAAATATGGTGGCAATATGGTTAAAGTTTCTGAAGTTTTAAATATTGGAAGGTCCACATTATATAGAAAAATTAAAAAGTAT
>JARBUP010000025.1 GCA_029239575.1 Bacillota bacterium | reverse complement strand
ATTACAAAATAGATAAAAATCAAATATTAAAAAACATAAACCTACAAATAGAAAATGGTGAATTTTTTTCTATATTAGGTCCAAGCGGTGCAGGAAAAACTACTATTTTTAGAATTATAACAGGAGCATTATTAGCTGATAAAGGACAAGTTTTTTTAGATGGTAAAATGATAAATGATGTTCCTATGGAAAAAAGAGAAATAATTATGGTTCATCAAGCAAAACAACTTTTTCCTCATTTGACTGTATTACAAAACATTCAATTTGGTATGAAAATAAAAAAATATAATAAAAAAGTTATAACTGAAAAAACAGAGGATTTATTAAATATATTTAACATGAAATCCCACATAAATAAGTTTCCTCATGAAATGTCTGGAGGTCAGCAGCAATTAGTAGCTTTAATGAGAGCATTAGCAGTTGATCCTAAAGTTCTTTTATTAGATGAACCATTTACTGGTCTTGATAATAATTTAAAAAATTATATGAAAAGTTTTATATTGAAAATACAAAAACAATTTAAAATTACTACGGTTATGATAACTCATGATAAAGAAGATGCGTTTTTCATGAGTGATAAAATATCATTTTTATTTAATGGAGAAATTATTTTATGTGATACTCCTAATAATTTAATTAAGTCAAGAAATATTGAATTAGTTAATGATTTTCTTGGAGAAATAATTATATTAGAAGATAATAGAATAGTTTTTTCTGATAAGATTATAGATGTAAATAATGAATTTGTTAAAAATAAATAAAAAATAGAAAAATGTATGTTAAAATATTTTAGCATACATTTTTATCATTTATTATCTTCAAAATATTAGAAGAGATGTCTTATTTATGAGTTATAAGATTCTTTTCAACTTCTACAATATATGATATAATATATATATATTTAATATATGTAAATTTAAATTTGTAAAAATTGTTAAATAAATGTTAATTATATTTTTAGATAAATTATTTCAGAAAGGAGCAAAATGAAAGCAAAAGAATATTTAAATATTATGCAAAAAATTTTGCACCAAGTTGATGAAGGAGTTCACGTTTTAGACAGCGATGGAAACACAATCATATATAATAATTCTATGTCTAATTTAGAAAAGATGTCATCGAAAGATGTAATGAAAAAACCTTTTAGTGAAGTTTTTAAAAACTTAAATAATGAAAACAGTACGCTGCTAAAAGCACTGAAATTAAGGGAAAGTACAATTAATAAAAAACAAACATACCTTAATAAAGATGGTAAAGAAATCACTACAATTAATACTACATTTCCAGTATTTCATGGCGAAGAAATTATAGCAGTCGTTGAAGTAGCTAAAAATATTACAGAAATGCAACAATTGTCACATAAAATTTTAAAATTACAAGATGAAATAGAAAAACCAGGCGAAGCTAAGTTTAATAAAATAAGGAAATATAATTTTAATAATATAATAGGTCAGAGTTCGAATTTTGTTGAAGTTATTGAAAGAGCGAAAAAGGCTTCTCGTAATTCTGCATCAGTATTTATTTATGGTGAAACTGGAACTGGTAAAGAACTTATAGCTCAAAGTATTCATTATAATAGCGAAAGAAAAGATATGCCTTTCATAGCTCAAAATTGTGCTGCACTTCCTGAAACATTACTTGAAGGATTATTATTTGGTACTTCAAAAGGTGGATTTACAGGAGCTATTGATAGAGCAGGATTATTTGAGCAAGCAAACGGTGGAACATTATTGTTGGATGAAATAAATTCAATGCCTTATGAACTGCAAGCAAAGCTACTTAGGGTATTGCAAGAAAATTATATTAGGCGAGTTGGCGGATCTAAAGATATTCCAATAGATGTTAGAATAATAGCTACAAGCAATGAAAAACCTGAAAAAATATTAGGTGAAGGAAAAATTAGAAAAGACTTATTTTACAGAGTAAATGTGATTCCTTTAAACATCCCACCTCTTAGAGAAAGAAGAGAGGATATCCCTTTATTAGCTGAAAAATTTATTAATAAATATAATGAAAGATTTAATAAAAAAGTATACACTCTTTCAGATAATGCAAAAGAAAAACTTCTTTATTATAGTTTTCCTGGAAATGTAAGAGAGCTTGAAAATATAATAATGGGTAGCATAAGCTTGATAGATGATGAAGAAATACTTACATTAGAACATATAGGTGAAGATGATATTAATATAAATTCAATTACCCATAATATAAATGAAATTGAAGATAAGGGAATAGATGATTATTTAGCTGATTTAGAAAAGAAAATAATATTGGATGCTTTGGAAAAAAATGATTTCAATATATCAAAAGCAGCAAAAATGTTGAAAATTAAGCGTCAAACCTTACAACATAAAATAAAAAGGTATGAAGTTTTAATAAAAAATTAATAAAAAAGCAAATTAATTTGCGCAAGCTGCAAATTAATTTGCCTTTTTTATTGTTTTTTTCTGTTGAAATTTTTTTTATTATTCAAAAAAGCATAAAAAATATTATTATGCTAAAATTATATTATCATTGAAAAAGTAGAGAATATTAAGCAAAAATTAATTTATTATAAATTTTAATTCAACTTTTTAAAAACTGGCACGCTAATTGCTTTATATTAGTGTGATATTATGTTGCATGATAAATGTGATATAACTATTTAATTTAAGGAGTGTAATTAATGCAAAACGTAAAAGTAATTATTTGGGGACTCGGTGCAATGGGTTCTGGAATGGCAAAAATGTTATTAGACAAAAAAGGCGTTGATATCGTAGGTGCAATTGATATCGGAGCAAAGCTTGGAAAAAGCATGTATGAAGTTATTGGAGTTGAAAAAGGCGATAGACAAGAAGTTATTGTTAAAACAGCAGAAGAAACTATAACAGAAAAATGCGCAGATGTTTGTTTGTGTGTAACTGATTCTTATACTGAAAAAGCTTTTGAAAAATTTAAATTTGTTTTAGAAAAAGGCATAAATATAGTATCAAGTGCTGAAGAGATGGCATATCCACAGGCACAATCACCGGAGCTTGCTAAAGAGTTAGATAAAATTGCAAAAGCTAATGGAGTTTCAATACTGGGTACAGGAATAAACCCAGGTTTAGTTATGGACTTATTAGTTGTAGCTATGACTGGATGCTGTGAATCAGTTGATTCTATAGTATCAAGAAGAGTTAACAGTTTATCACCATTTGGTAAAACTGTTATGGAAGAACAAGGTATTGGTATGGAAGTTGAAGAATTCAATAAAAAAGTTCAAGCTGGAACAATGGCAGGTCATGTAGGATTCCCGGAGTCAATTCAAATGATAGCAGATGCTATAGGCTGGAAAGTTGAAAAAGTAGAACAATCTATGGAAGCAATAGTTACAGATGTAGAAAGAATTGCACCATATGGTTCTGCAAAGGCTGGTCAGGTGACTGGAGTTGATATGAAAGGCTTTGGTTACATTGATGGAAAAGTAAAAATTGAAATGGATCATCCTCAGCAAATCGAACCAGAACAAGTTGGAGTTAAAACAGGTGATTATGTAATAATCAATGGTACTCCAAACATTAATATGGTTAATTCGCCAGAGATTCCTGGAGGAATAGGAACTATAGCTATGTGTGTAAACATGATACCACAAGTTATAAATGCTCCTGCTGGTTTACAAACAATGATTGATTTACCAGTTCCAAGAGCAATCATGGGAGATATGAGAGATAGAATAGATCCAGAACGTAAAATTGTTAAATAATGTTTTAAGCATTATAATATAAAAATTATTAGGAGGATTCACAAATGCAAAATGTAAAAGTTATTATCTGGGGTTTAGGAGCTATGGGCGGCGGAATGGCTAAAATGCTTTTAAAGAAAAAAGGTGTAGACATAGTAGGTGCTGTTGGAAGAGGAGATAAAATCGGAAAAAGCATGTATGATGTAATAGGCGTTGAAAGAGGGGACAGACCTGAAATTCTTATAGGATCATATGAAGATGTTATAACAGAAAAAGCTGCTGACGTTGTTTTAACTTGTACAGATTCTTACACAAGCAAAGCATTCGAAAGATTGAAATTCGTTTTAGAGAAAAAAATAAATGTAGTATCAAGTGCAGAAGAAATGGCTTATCCACAAGCACAAGAGCCTGAACTTGCTAAACAATTAGATCAAATAGCTAAAGATAATGGCGTATCAATAATAGGAACAGGAATAAACCCAGGTTTAATCATGGACTTATTAGTTGTAGTTATGACAGGATGTTGTGAATCAGTAGACAGTATAGTATCAAGAAGAGTTAACAGTTTATCTCCATTTGGACCAGTTGTTATGGAAGAACAAGGTATTGGTATAACAGTTGATGAATTCAAAAAAGGTGTTGAAACAGGACATTTAGCTGGCCACGTTGGATTCCACGAATCAATTGGTATGATAGCTGATGCTATTGGTTGGAAAGTTGATAAAGTAACTCAATCAATGGATCCAATAACTACAGATGTAGACAGAAAATCACCTTATGGATTTGCAAAAGCTGGCAATGTTGCTGGTGTTGCAATGAAAGGATTTGGATATGTTGATGGAGAATTGAAAATTGAAATGGATCACCCACAACAAATTGAACCTGAGCAAGTTGGAGTTCAAACTGGAGATTATGTAATAATCAAAGGTGTTCCAAACATCAATATGGTTAACTCACCTGAAGTTCCTGGTGGTATTGGAACTATAGCAATGTGTGTTAACATGATACCTAATATCATTAATGCTAAACCAGGTTTACATTCAATGATTACTTTACCAGTTCCAAGAGCAATAATGGGAGATATGAGAGATCTTATTGATGAAGAGCGTAAAATAGTGAAATAATATATAGTAATAAACTAAATAAGATAAGGATTTAAATCCTTATCTTATAATTGTATGCATATATTTGCATTAGGTTGTATTGTACCTATAAAAACAATACGAAAATTTTAAGGAGTGTATAAATATGATTAAAAAAGGTGAATGGGTTTCAATTCATAAAATAATATTACAACCTTCTGAAAGAGCACCACAAGTTCCAGAAGATACTAGTAAAGTTCCATTAGAAATGTGGGTAAAAGGATTTTTACAAGAAGATGCTAATATTGGTGATGAAGTTTCGGTAGTTACAAGAACTAAAAGAATAGAAAAAGGAACTCTTTTAGAAGCAAATCCTTATTACAAACACAGCTATGGAAAATTTGTTCCTGAATTATTACAAGTTAGCGAACAAGTAAGAGAAGTATTATTTGGAGGTGCTGACAATGAGTAAAGATATGAGCTACGCAGCAGTATTAGGCAGAAAACCTGAAATAATGAAAAAATCTGTAGGTATAGATTTTTCAAAATATGAATCAGGTTCAATAGCTTTTGACTATGAACAAATGATGAGAGACGTTGAATATACAATTGAAGATGTTAAAAATATTCAACAAGACCACGGTGTTGGTAATACACCAATTATAGAGTTAAGAAATATTACAGAATTAGCTAGAAAATGCGCACCAGAAGGAAAAGGTGCTAGAATATTTATAAAAGATGAAGCATCAAATGCATCAGGAAGCTTCAAAGCAAGAAGAGCTGCTTTAGCAGTTTATCAAGCTAAAAAATTAGGATATAAAGGTGTTGTTACAGCTACAAGCGGTAACTACGGCGCTGCAGTTGCATCTCAAGCAGCAATGTATGGTTTAAAATGTATAGTTGTACAAGAATGCTATGATTCTAAAGGCGTTGGTCAGCCGGAAATAATTGAAAAAGCAAGAGCTTGTGAAGCATTAGGAGCAGAAGTTGTTCAATTAACAGTAGGACCAGAATTATTCTATAAATTCTTATTGTTGCTTGAAGAAACAGGATATTTTAATGCATCATTATATACTTCATTTGGTATAACAGGTGTTGAAACTCTTGGATATGAAATTGCTATGCAATTTAGAGAAAGATATGGAAAAGACCCAGATTATGTAGTTGCATCAAATGCAGGCGGCGGAAACTTAACTGGTACTGCAAGAGGGCTTAAAAAAGCTGGAGCAGAAAGCAGAATAATCGCAGCAAGTGTAAACTTATCAGGACTTCATATGGCTGCAGATACACAATTTAATAGAAAATCATTTACTACTAGCCATACAGGCTTCGGTGTTCCTTTCTCTACATGGCCTGACAGATCAGACGTGCCACGTTCTGCTGCAAGACCACTTAGATACTTAGAAAGATATTTAACTGTTCAACAAGGTGATGTATTCTATATTACAGAAGCATTAGCAAGTCTTGAAGGATTGGAAAAAGGACCTGCTGGAAATACTGCATTAGCAGCAGCATTCTCATTAGCACAAGAATTAGACCAAGATCAAACTATTGTAGTTCAAGAAACTGAATACACTGGTGCTGGTAAACACATTCAGCCTCAATTATCATTTGCAAGAGAAAATGGTATAGAAATTAAATTTGGAAACCCACATGATGAAGTTCCAGGACAAAACATTATATTGCCATCACATCCTTCTATGATAAAAGCACAGGATTTAGATGTTGATAACATGAGAAGATCATTGATTAAAAATGCATTGAAAAACTATAATGTAACTGAACCTACTAAAGAAGATATTAAATTCTTAGCAGAAGAAACAAACTCAAATGAAGAATTTGTTAAGAATGTAATAGCTTCATTATAATAACTATAAAAGTATCGGAGGATATAAAATGAAAAGAGCTGACGATTTTGAACAAAGAAGAGCTCATTTGGCTAACTTGTCAGATGAACAATTATATGAAAAATTTTGGAATTTAGCAGAACAAATAGTAGACCCTCTTCTTGAATTAGGAAGAAAAAATACTACTCCATCTATTGAAAGAAGTGTTCTTTTAAGAATGGGATTCTCAAGTATAGAAGTTAAACCTATAGTTGAAGGTGTTATGAATAAAGGTTTAATGGGAAAAGGTGCTGGTAATGTAGTTTGGAGATTATCTGAAAAACTTGGTGTTTCAGTTCGTGAAGCAGGTCTTGAACTTGCAAACGGAAAACACTGGGACGACGTAGATAAATTATTTTAACGGAGGTATGTAAATGAAACTTGATCCTAATCAAAAATTAGATATAAAAGAACTATTACAAGATTTAGATAAATATGAACCAAGAAGACGTGGATGGCACTGGAGAGATGGAAGAAACGAAAAAAGAACTGTTGGTGATTTCGAATACCTTGAAACATCAGAAAGTTTAAAAAATTCTGTTCCATTACCAGGCAGCAGAGGATTTGGATATATAGATCCTCAACCAGATTGTGTTGTTACAACAGAAATTGCTTCAGGAAGATTTGAAGACGATTTAAGAAGAATGCGTATGGCTGCATGGCATGGAGCTGACCACATAATGGTTATCAGAACTGCAGGTCAGTCACATATTGACTCATTGCTTGAAGGAACAAACCAAGGTATCGGTGGTATCATGGTTACAAGAAAACAAGTAAGAGCTTCAAGAAAAGCATGTGATTTAATAGAAGATGAAGTTGGTCGTCCAATAAACTTCCACTCATATATTTCAGGTGTTGCTGGTCCTGACGTTGCCGTTATGTTCGCTGAAGAAGGTGTTAACGGAGCTCACCAAGATCCTCAATACAATGTATTATACAGAAATATAAACATGGTTAGATCATTTGCTGATGCATGTGAAGCTAAGAAAATTATGGCATGGGCAGGAATTCTTCAAATAGATGGTGCTCATAATGCTAATGCAACTGCAATGCAAGCATGGAAAGTTATGCCTGAATTAATGGTACAACATGGTATTAACTCTATGTTCTCAAGAAAAGTTGGAATTAAACCAGAAAATATTGCATTGTCAACAGTTCCTCCTACAGCTCCACCAGCACCTTGTATGCGTTTAGACTTACCATACGCTGTTGCTCTTCGTGATTTCTTTAAAGAATATAAAATGAGAGCACAACAAAATACTAAATATATGGAATCAGATACTCGTGAAGCAGCTGTTACTCACACAATGAATATGATGATTTCAAGATTAACAAGTGCTGATATTCAATCAACTATAACTCCTGATGAAGGAAGAAACGTGCCTTGGCATTATAACAATATTGCTGCTCTTATGACTGCAAAACAATCTCTTACTGGTATGGATGGACTTAGAGAAATGGTTAAAATCGACAGAGAAGGACCATTGGGAAAAGAAGTTCGTGAATTAAAAGAAAGAGCAATATTGTTCATGGAAGAAATACTTGAAGTAGGCGGATTCTTTAAAGCTGTTCAAGATGGTTTCTTCATAGATAGTGGAAAATATCCAGAAAGAAACGGAGATGGTATCGCAAGAGAAATCGAAGGCGGTATTGGATACGGATTCGTTTATGAAAGAGATGAAGATTATTTTGCACCTGTTTCAGTTCACTATGGATACAACAATATACCAAAACAATTTACAAAAGCAAGTGATGCTATAGGCGGAGATACTTTTGAAGATCGTTCTAAAATAGTTTATATAGATGAATTAGATGAATTTGATAATGTTAACAAAAGACTTGAAGAAAATGCAAAATATTATGATACTAATCTTGTTAAACCAGAAGTTGAATGGAGAGCAGATGGTACAATATTAATGAATATATTCTTGCCTTTAGATGAAAGAACAGCTGAATTTGCTGCAATGAAATGCGCTGAAAAAATGGGATTAGATGATATTACTGTTGTTCATAAACAAGTGATGCACCCATCAGAAGGAACTTATGTTGAAGTTAAAGGTAAAGTTAATTTTGATATAGATGTTAATGAATTAGTAATACCAGAAAAAGTAGAAGTTCTTTCTCAAGCTGAAATCAGACAAGAAATTCAAGAAAAACCTATGTTTGTTGTTGCAGCCACAGTAGGCCAAGATGAGCATTCAGTTGGTATGAAAGAAACATTGGATATTAAACATGGTGGTATTGAAGGTTTTGGTATTAAATATGATTATCTTGGAACATCATGCCCAGTTGAAAAATTAGTAGATGCAGCTATTGAAACAAATGCAGATGCAATATTAATGAGTACAATTATCACTCATGATGATGTTCATATCAAAAACATGAAAAAAGTTTCTGACCTCTGTATAGAAAAAGGTATCAGAGATAAAGTAATGATTATTTGTGGTGGAACTCAAGTTACTAATGAAATAGCTGTTGAAGCTGGCCTTGATGCTGGTTTTGGTAGAGGTAGCCATGGTATTGACGTTGCAAGCTTCATGGTTAAGAGAAGAAGGGAAATGAATAAATAATGAAAGTTGATGTATTGGTAGCCGAAATAGGTAGCACCACTACAGTAGTTAATGCTTTCAATGGTATAGGAACTCCCAGCCCAACTCATGTTGGGCAGGGGCAAGCTCCTACATCTGTATTAGAAGGCGATGTAACGGTAGGACTTCAAGGTGCAATAGATAACTTAAAAGATAATCTTAATATAAATGATTTGTCTTGGAATGATATGTTAGCTTCAAGTAGTGCTGCTGGCGGTCTGAAAATGACTGTACATGGTCTTGTATATGATATGACTGTAAGAGCGGCTAAAGAAGCAGCTCTTGGAGCTGGCGGTATCATAAAATTAATAACTTCAGGTAAACTTAGAAAAACTGATTTAAAGAAAATACAAGAAGTAAATCCAAATATTATTCTTGTTGCAGGCGGAGTTGACTATGGTGAAAGAGATACAGCTCTTCACAATATGGAAATGATTTTATCAATGGGTTTGAAAACACCAATTATATATGCAGGGAATATAGAAAACCAAGACGAAGTACGTTTAATGTGTGAAGAAGCTGGTGTTCAAGTTTATATTGTAGAAAATGTTTATCCTAAAATAGATATGTTAGTAGTTGAACCAACAAGAAAAGTAATTCAAGATGCTTTTGAAGAACATATTATACATGCTCCAGGAATGACTAAAGTTAGAGATCTTATTAAAGGTCATATAATTCCAACCCCAGGTTCTGTAATGGAAGCTGCTAAAGTTTTAAAAGAGCATTTAGGAGACTTAGTAATATTTGATGTAGGCGGTGCAACTACTGATGTTCATTCTGTAACTGAAGGGTCCGAAGAAGTTAATTCAATTTTGATTAGTCCTGAACCTGTTGCTAAAAGAACAGTTGAAGGTGATTTAGGCGTTTATGTAAATGTTAATCATGTTGTTGAAAAAATAGGTATGGATCAATTAAAGAAAGAATTTCCTGATGCAGATGAAATTCTTGCTAATTATAAACCGATACCTGAAAGCGACCGAGAAAAACAATTTGTTGAACGGTTAACCGAAGAAGCTGTTTTGACTTCATTAGAAAGGCATGCTGGGAATATCAGGTATTTTTACAGTGCTTCTGGTAAAAAGAAAGTTGCTGAAGGTAAAGATTTAACAGCTGTTAAGTATATTATTGGAACTGGTGGTGCTTTAACAAGACTTCCAAGAAAAAGAGAAATACTTGAAAAAGTAAAAAATTACAACAGAGGTACAGGATTATATCCAACTGAAGCAGCTAAAATTTTAATTGATGAAGATTACATTTTTTCCTCACTTGGTGTTTTATCTAAGCAATATCCTGAAGATGCTTTATTGTTGATGAAGAAAAGCTTAAGAATATTTTAATGGAGGAATTATGTATCCAAGATTAATTATAGATTTAAATAAAATAGAAAATAACTTAAACAAAACAATTGAAATGGTTGCGTCTGCAGGATGTTCATTAATGATAGTAACAAAAGGTTACTGTGCTGACATGGAAATATATAAAATATTAAATGAGTCAAATATTGATTATATAGCGGATTCAAGAATCCAAAACTTAAAAAAATATAGTGATTCAAAAAAAGAAAAGGTATTACTACGTCTTCCTATGATTTCAGAAGCAGATGAAGTTGTTAGATATGCTGATGTTTCATTAAACTCTGAACTTAAAACTATTAAAATATTAAATGATGAAGCCGAGAAACAAAACAAAACTCATAAAATAATTTTAATGATTGATTTAGGAGATTTACGAGAAGGTATATTCTTTAAAAATGAAAATGAGATATTTAAAACAATAGAAGAAATTTTAAAATTAGAAAATATTAAATTTCATGGCATAGGAGTTAACTTAACATGTTATGGTGCAGTTATTCCAAAGAATGAAAACTTATCTATTTTAGTTGAATTTAAAAATAAAATCGAAAATAAATTCAATATTAAACTTGATGTTGTTTCTGGTGGAAATTCAAGCTCCGTTCATTTAATAGGCAAAAAAGAACTACCGGAAGGAATAAACAATTTAAGAATAGGTGAAGCATTTTTATTAGGAAATGAAACATCTTATTCGCAAAAATTGGATGGTTTTAATGATGATGCTTTTGTTTTAGAAGCAGAAATAATTGAATTAAAAGAAAAACAGTCCGTTCCTATAGGAGAAACAGGTGTTGATGCATTTGGCAACAAACCTGTTTACGAAGACAGAGGTATTAGAAAAAGAGCCATAATAGCAGTAGGTAAACAGGATATTGATTCTGACAACCTACATCCTATAGACTCTAAGATAGACATCATTGGAGCAAGCTCGGACCACACGATACTGGACGTAACAAATTCAGATACTGACTATAAAGTAGGAGATATCCTTAACTTTAAACTCAGCTATTCAAGTTTGTTAAGAGCCACAACGAGTGAGTATATAAGCAGGACTTATGTAAAATAATGTAAAAAAATTTCTAACAAAAAACGATAAGAATTAATGTTGTAAACATATAATTCATTATCGTTTTTTTATTTACTTAAATTTAACAAAATGTAATATTTTGTATATATATTTTGCGGTATAATAAGATAACTTAAAATAAAGGGGGAAAAGAAAATTAAAAATAAACATTTAGTTTTAAGAATTATTATTTCATTAGTAATGATTCTGACATTTACATTAATTAAATCTGATGAAGTTTCGGCAAGCAGTTCTATAAAACTTGTTGTTGACGGTGAAGATCTAACTAATACCATAGAACCAATTATAGTTAATGACAGAACTCTTGTTCCTATCCGTGTGGTGGCAGAAAAGTTAGGGGCGGAAGTAATTTGGAACAATGATGAAAGAACTGTTGAAATCACTAAAGGTGATAGTTACATGCTTCTTAGAATCGATTCTTTTTTAACAGAATTTAGAAATGATTCTGTTACATCATATAATATTAATGATGTACAAGCTAAAATTATTAATAATAGAACTTATATACCACTTCGAATTGTGAGCAATGGATTAGGTGTAGGTATTGAATGGGATAATTCTACAAGAACTGTGTTAGTTGATTCTACTAAAACTTCAAGTGTAAAACCATTATTTAATTTTAATATTTCATCCATAAATAATGGACAAGTAATAACAGGTAAAACAAATTTGCAGTCTATGATTCAAAGTACATTACCGAATAATGCAAAAGAAATAAAATATATTTTGCTAAATCCTGATACTGCAAGAGGAATTGTAGTTGCAAGGGGTAATGATTTTAGTTTTTCTTATGATTGGAAACCAAGCTTAGAAGATAATGGTCAAAGAGTTTTAGTAGCTGCAATTTATGATTTAAATGGAAAACTTATTTGTGGTGATGCTATTGACGTGAAAATCAACATTAATCCTTCAGTAAAATTAAAAGGAATAAATGAAAATGATGAAATAAATATAGCAACCGCTCTAAGTACAGAAGTAAATTTTTCAGCTTCATATGTTATATATGAAATGAAAAATGCTTTAACAAATGAAGTAGTTTACACATCTCCAAAATGGAATCCTGAAGATACATTTTCGTTAGTTCCATATATGGAAGATAATGATGGTTTATCCATAAGATCAATTGCATATGATTTAAATAACAATGCATATTACAGTGAATTTATAAAAATTGATGTTAATGTAACTCCTGAATATTCATTGAAAGGTGTTTCAAGCTATCAAGTTATAGATAAACCTGTTGTATTAAGAGCTTCAACTAATTTTAATGTTAGTGAAATTGAATATGTTTTAAAAGATACTGCTACTAAAACAGAAACTGTATTAAAAAAAGTTAATAGTGGAAGTTTTACATGGTATCCTTCTATATTAGAAGCAGGAAGTAAAGAGTTATATATTAGAATTAAGGATAAACTTAATAATACATATACAAGTGCTCCAGTTTATGTAACTGTTTCTAAAACGCCTAAAATAATGCTTCAAGGCGCAGGACCTAATCAAGTTGTAACCGGTCCTATGAGTTTGAAAGTATTGAGCAATGTCCCTTTAAATAGTATAAAATTTATTTTTTATAACCCTATAACTAAAAAAGAATATGTAGTAGCAAAGGGCAGTGACTACTTAGCTACTTACACTTATACTCCAACAAATGTTTCAGTTGGAAATTGGAAAATAAGAGCAGTAGGTATGTATAATTCACAAGAAATTGTTACGGAAGAAGTTCCAATAACTATTTATTTAGGTAAAACATATTTAGCAGGGCCTATTATTGAAAAAAGTAAATTTCTTGATTTTGCATCAGATTTAGCAGTTAATACTTGGGAAAAAACAGGTATGTCTGCAGCATTACAAACAGCACAAGCAATACTTGAAACAGGTTGGGGGCAAAGTGTTCCAGTGGATAAATATAATGGACAATTTTCATATAATTTATTTGGTATAAAAGGAACGGGTACAGCAGGGTCTGTTACTTCAAATACTTGGGAAGAGTATAACGGTGTGTCTTATAGAATAGATGATGAATTTAGGGCATATAACAGCGTAGAAGAGAGCTGGGATGACCATAATGATTTGCTTCTTACGAAAGAAAGATATGGCATATATAGGGATGTAATGCATGATAGCACCAAAGGTGCTTGGGCATTAAGAAAAGCAGGATATGCTACAGATTCAAGTTATCCTATAAAACTTATGGATATTATCAAATTATATGATTTGAAAAAATTAGATGAAATAGGTATATAAATAAGATAAACAACCGGACAGACATATGATAATATGTCAATCCGGTTGTTTTTAGTTATAAATTCTATTTTGTTTTATCCGATGAAAAATCAGATAATTGTAAAAGACGTTTTATTATTTTATTTTCTTTTTCTACGTATTGCTTTTCATCAGATTTTATTATGTCTTTTAAGTTTTCTTTATTATAATTTCTTGATCTTATTAAAACCTCTTTTAATTTTTCATCTTTAAAAATATATTTTATATTATTAATTTTATTTTTAAGTTTAGCATCGTTTTTTTTCATTTCATTGTTTACCGCACATGCAGCCATAGCAATGTATCTTGAGTCAAGTCTATTTTGCATAATTTCGTCTAAGTCAGCTTCTTTAATTAAGTTTTCTAAAATATTGTGAACTTTAACTTGATCCATCCACATTTTTTTATTGTATTTATGTAAAGAGGAACTTTTATTTTTCATGTAATGATAGTAAATTCCTTTGTCTATACAAACTTTATCACAGTAAATTAAAGCTTCTATAGTGAAAAGCAAATCTTCCATAATTGTAATTTTAGGTATAAATCTTAAATTATATTGATCTAAAAAACTCTTCTTATACAAACATCTCCAAACACAGCCCATTACGTAGTGATATTTTAAGAAATCATTTATACCTACCATATTACATATTAAATCATTAATAATGTCTAATTTTCCCAATACATCTTTTTTAACTTTCAATGTTTTTGGAGTTATTTTTATTTTGCTGTCCTTTGAATAATTGCAAAAGGCTATGTTGCAATTATATTTTTCAATTGTATTTAACATACTTTCATACATGTTATTTTCAATCCAATCATCTGGATCAACAAATCCTATGTATTTGCCTGAAGCAGCTTTTATTCCAGTATTTCTTGCTATTGAAACACCTTCATTAAATTTATCTATTATTATAATGCGGTCATCTTTTTTTTGATATTCTTGTATTATTTTAAGGCTATTATCTTTAGAACCATCATTTACAAGAATTATTTCGATGTTTTTATATGTTTGATTTATTAAACTATCCAAACATCTCTTTAAATATTTTTCTACATTATAAACAGGAACTATAATACTTATTAAAATCATCTTTATCACCGTTTTTAATTTTAATTACTTATATTTGAAGTATATCATTAATAAATTTACTGTCAACTAAAATAAAAAAGGATTCAGTTTTGATTTGAACTCAAAAGGCTGTTATATTTTATAAAATTTCAATAATAAATTGATGTTATTGTATTTCTAAAAAAATTATATTATAATTTAATTAAATTATTAATAAATACGAGGAGCATTAATGAAATTACAAACAAAACTGACTGTAATTTTTGCCGTATGTTTAACAGCAATATTCAGTATATCTGGCTTTGTTATAAGCCAACGCATAGATACGTACAACCACAAGTTGACAAAAAATCTTAGTACCCAATTAATAGAATCAAAGGCAAACGAAGCAGGGGCATGGTTAAAACAGAGAATTCGTGAATTGCATATTATCAGCAAAACACCAACTGTTGTTTCAATGGAAGATGAAGCATTAAAAAAATATGTTACACAGCTTAGCCGGGATATGGATTCATATTATGGCAATAATTATGGTACATTTGGAATAAATCGATTGGATGGATTGGAATATATTACTGACAGCCAAACTATTGACGTGTCGGACCGAGATTATTATAAAGAAATGTTGACATCTGATGCTGAATATATTATAAGTAAACCTATTATATCAAAAACAGACCAAAGTTTGATAACAGTTGCATGTTACCCAATATTTAATGAAACTTTAGAAAAAATAGGATTTGTAGCTGCATCGATTTCTTTGAAAAAATTGACTGAATTAACTGACAATTTATCATTTTACAATGGAAGCTCTTTAATTGCAGATAGTACAGGCTCTATATACACTCTTACGGACAAGAATATAACAGACAATTTAATTCAAGATATTATTAATAATGTTCCGAAAAACTCAGCAGTAACATTGATTACTCAAAAACTGACAGGTATCAATAGTGATTATATGGTATTCTATGCCCCAATACCAAATTCACCTAACTGGTATTTATGTACTGTTGTACGTGAAGCTGAATTATTTAGAGATACAACTCTACTAAAATATTCTTTAATTTTTATTTGGATACTCATTTTGGCTGTTTCGATTTTTGTAAGTTATTTAGCAAGTCATTTTGCTACTAAAAGAATTACAGCTCTAAGCGGTGCCATGAAAGATGTGCGAAAAGGAAATTTAGATACATGCATATCTTTGAAGGGCAATGATGAATTATCCGGTCTTGCAGATGATTTTAATGTTATGGTAACAGATATTAAGCAGTTGATGGATCAAGTTTATAATGAACAAAAAGAAAAACGTCAAAGAGAACTTCAAGTTTTGCAATCACAAATCAACCCTCATTTTATATATAACACATTGGATACTTTGCAATGGAAAGCGTTAGAATATGGTGCTGATGAAATATCGGACTTAATTTTATCACTTTCTTCATTTTTCAGGATTTCTTTAAGTAAAGGAAAAGAATTTATCCCGCTTGAAAAAGAATTAGAACATGTTAACAGCTATTTGACTATACAACATTACAGATATAACGATATTTTAGACTATAAAATTAATTGCCCGAGAAATTTATATTCTTGCTATTTGCCAAAATTAATTATTCAGCCTTTAATTGAAAATGCTATTTATCATGGTATAAAACCAAAACTTAATAAAGGTATTATTACAGTTAATGTTTTTGAAGAACAAAATATTTTAAATATAGTTGTTTCTGATGATGGTGTGGGAATACCTGAAGAAAAACTAAATAAAATTATAAGTAATTTAAAAGAACATCTAACAAGTGACAACTATGGTTTATATAATGTCAGCCAAAGAATTTATTTGCATTATGGGGATGATTATGGATTATCCATACAAAGCACAAAAAATGAAGGAACAAGCATTACAATAAAAATTCCTGTTAATAGGGAGAATAATAATGTATAAAATAATTATATGTGATGATGAATTAATAATAAGGAACGGACTCAAAAGTTTAATTGAATCTGCCAATTCAAAATTAGAGATAGCAGGAATGGCTTCAAATGGTTTTGAAGCATATAAGCAAATTAATGATATTCAACCTGAAATAGTGTTAATGGATATAAATATGCCAGGTATGACAGGCTTAGAAGTCATTAAAGAAATATTGCCAACACTGCCATTAACTAAATTTATTATTATTTCAGGATATGATGAATTTGAATATGCACAGCAAGCAATAAAATTAAAAGCATATGATTATTTGCTTAAGCCAATTGATAAAAAAAATTTGTTTTCTGTTTTAGAAAATGCATGCAATGACTATGCAAAAGAAAAAAAAGCATTTGCTGAAGAGCTGACAAATGAAAACCCAACAGTTCAGAAAAAAGCCATTGATTTCATATACAAACATTATAATGACAGTGAACTTTCATTAAACACAATTGCCAAACAACTTCATGTCAGCGAATCATATTTAACACGTATAATAAAAAACAAATCAAATATGAGCTTTTCAGATTTGCTTACTAAAATCAGAATGGAAAAAGCTATTTCTTTTCTGCTTTCAAATTCTAATTTAACAGTGTTGGAAATATCGGATAGAATCGGA